>VEMY01000023.1 GCA_009711825.1 Bacillota bacterium
ACCCAGACGTTGCCACCCACGCTAGTCACAATAGAGTTACCCCGAATGGATAGGGTAGCCTTTCGGCAATATATTAAGCGACTTCTTGTCGCACATGGCTACCCCTGTCCGAATGTACAATTGGATGTTCTCCATCTGAAAGGCTGCTTATAGCACCCTCTAGCATAGTGTTAACTAGCTCTGCATCCGGGCTTGTCCCGATCGTCCAGCTGACTACTAATCCATCGAAGCAGTCGATGATTGGCGAAAGATAGACCTTTCCGGCTGGTAAATGGAACTCGGTGAGGTCGGTCAGCCATCTAGTATTAGGCTTATCCGCATGGAAGTCACGATTCACCAGATTTTCCACCGCCGGGCTTATCTCTCCTTTGTATGAGCTATATCTGCGTTTTTTCTTGTATGGGACGGCAAGCTGCTCCTCCTTCATAATCCTACGAATGACTTTTTCAGAGATAATCGTCCCGTTTTGCTTAATTACCGCATGTACGCGCCTATATCCATAGCGACTATGGCTTTTAGTAAATACATTTTTCACTTCTTCTCGCAAAGAGACGTATTTGTCAGGACACATTTTGGATTCTTTCTGATAGAAATAGCTGCTTTTAGGCATGCCCGTCATCCTGAGCAGCTCATTCAACGGGTGCCTCGTCCTCAGGGCATCGATCAGGCTTGCTTTCTCCTTGTTCGCCAGCTTCCGGGGATCGATGCCCTGGTCTTTTTTTATAATTTCGGCCGCCTTGTTCAGGATATCCAGTTCCATCTGCTGTCGGTATCGCACCCCCCTTATGGGCTATATGGCTCAGCAAAAACACTCTGGTAAAAAATGAATAAAAACCTCTTTCAGGTTATATACTAGCAATGACCAGAACGACTAACTGACCTAAGGAGGTAACATGGTGAAAGCAACGGGCATTGTCAGGCGCATAGATGATCTTGGGCGCGTTGTGATTCCCAAGGAAATTCGGCGAACGTTAAAGATACGCGAAGGTGATCCCCTGGAGATTTTTGTGGATCGGGATGGCGAGGTTATCTTAAAAAAATATTCCCCGATTGGAGAGCTGGGCGATTTTGCAAAGGAATATGCCGACTCGCTTTATGAATCACTTGGACACATAGCATGTATTGCCGACCGGGACATGATTATTGCGGTCGCGGGAGCTCCCAAAAAAGAATTTCTTAACAAAACTGTCGGTCCAGCGGTCGAAAAGGCAATGGAAGAACGCCGAACATTGAAAATTGACAAACCAGGGCAGCATAAAGAGTGTATGAGCTGTCTGGCAGACGATGAAGACTGTCGGTTCTCTGTAGAAGTAATATCACCAATTATTTCCGGGGGCGACCCAATTGGGGCAGTCATCCTCTGCTCCAAAGAGGCGAATGCCAAAATGGGCGAGATGGAGATAAAATTGGCTGAGACGGCCGCCGGATTCTTAGCGAAGCAAATGGCACAGTAATAGGGACCTCCGGTCCCTATTCTTATTTAGTAGTAATGTACTTAACGCTTTGGTATAATATGCCTTAATCCGGTATAAGGAGAGGACGGAAAGTGAACGAAGGAAATAAGTTTTTCAAAGGGGCGCTGGTTCTAGCTGTGGCCGGGGCAATCGTCAAGTTTCTTGGTGCAGTGTACAGAATCCCCCTTTATAGTATATTGGGGCCAGAGGGAATTGGGTTGTTCCAGGCCGCCTATCCTGTGTATTCAATGATGTTGTCGATTTCCATCGCAGGTGTACCGGTGGCCGTGTCCAAGCTCGTGGCTGACAAACTTGCCCGGAAAAATTATGGCGGGGCGCTCCAGGTCTTCCGTGTCGCCCTGTTTTTAATGACTGCCACAGGTTTGATTGTAACCGGAGTACTCTTGCTGGGCGCCCGCTATTATGCAGAAAATCTTCTCGGCGTACCTGACGTGTTCTATCCTTTAGTGGCAATCGCGCCGGCAGTGTTATTCTTTGCCGTTAAATCTGCTTTTCGTGGCTTCTTTCAGGGGCAGCAAAAGATGGTGCCTACCGCTCTGTCGCAAATTATTGAACAACTGGTTCGGGTGGCAACAATTTTTTTCCTGGCCAGCTTGCTGGTCCGGCAAAGTACAGAGATGGGCGCCGCTGGCGCTGCGTTTGGCACCGTAACTGGTGCGGCGGTTGCGTTGCTTCTGCTGGTTTATATTTACTTTCGCCAAAAAGCGGATTTTGCCCGGCTCATTGTTACGGGAAATAATAAATTACAATCTACCCGTTCGGTTATTCGCGAAATCTTTGTCTTGGCGTTGCCCTTGACCATCAGCAGCATAGTTTTGCCCTTGGTCAACGCTGTCGATTCTACTTTGATTCTGCCGCGCTTGCAGGTGGCGGGTTTTTCGGAGACGCGGGCCGTCGAAATGTTTGGGGACCTTACAGGGGCGGCGATGCCTTTGATTTCGTTGCCAACAATCTTCACTGTCGCAATCTCGGCAAGTCTGATTCCCGCCATTGCTAACGCGTCCGCCACCAACAATCAGCGATTGGTGGCAAGTCTCAGCAACCTATCGACTCGCCTGGGGGCAATAATCGGACTGCCTGCAGCGCTTGGGATATTTTTATTGGCTGAGCCGATTAGTATCATGCTTTTCGCAAATATCGAGGTTGCCCGCCCATTGACCTTTGCAGCATTTATCATCATCTTCCTGTCCCTCCAGCAGACAACGGCGCCGGTTTTACAAGGCCTGGGTAAGACCTTTGTGCCAGTGCGCAATACTTTTATCGGGCTTGGATTTAAAGTGGCGCTAAATTATATCCTTACAGCAATTCCGGCCGTCAATATTCTTGGCCCGGTAATCGGCACAATTGTTTATTTTGCAGTTGCCAGTTTCTTAAATTTCCGGGCAATCAGTAAAACGGTGGGCTGGCGTGTCAGTCTCTGGCAGAGTGCGGCCAAACCGTTATTGAATACACTGATAATGGGGGGGGCGGTCCTTGCGGTCTATCCGCTTACCTTCCGACTTCTCCAGCCCCTTGTCGGCCGACTGCAGCCACTGCTGCCAGCATTTGATCAAGCGAGATTGTTGGCGAGCTTTACTGTTTTAATTGTCGTTCTCATCGGGATAGTCGTGTATGGCCTATCCTCTTTGCTAACGGGTACGATTACCCGACGCGAGCTGGAAATGATTCCCCGGGTTGGTCCGAAAACTGCCCGTATACTGTCGCGGTTCCGTTTGTTAAGGAGGTAAAGGATGTTTGAGTGTATAGAATCTGTGTGCAGCAGTCTTGGCATTGAACGCGAAAATTTACAAGTGCAGAGCGCTCTAAAACTCGATTCGCCCAATCCATTTCAGCCCTTGCTTGTATACCCGCTGAGTGATCAGGCCATCGCTTCGCAAGTGAAAGTTTATTTGCAATCAATCTACCCGGACAACCATCTCGTTTTGGTAACTCGCTTTACCGGCCATTCTACGGAAAACAAGCGGCAGTTAGAGCTTTGTCGCTTGGATCAGTTGGAGGACTTAAATGATTACACAGCTCTGTACGTGCCTGCGCTTGCAGTCGGCATGGTTGCCGGACATATTGATTCACTGCTTAAAATCATGGCTTTGTTGCGCAGCCACGTAGGTTGTCCTTGGGACCGTAAACAAACATTTGACACTCTGGTCCCATTTGTGTTGGAAGAGGCCTATGAAGTGGTTGAGGCGGTGAATTCTAAGAATGGGAATAATATTTGTGAGGAATTGGGAGACTTATTATTACAAATCGCTTTTTTTGCTCAAATTTCTTCAGAACAGGATATGTTTAAGTTTAGCGATATTGTGCGCTCAATCTGCCAGAAGCTTGTTCATCGGCATCCGCATATTTTTGGCGATATCCAGGCAGAGTCCCCGGAAACGGTTGAGAAAATTTGGCGCCAACAAAAGCGTTTAGAGGGTTCAGTCGGCAGAAGACCGGATTTCCCTGCTCTGTTGGCGCTAGAGAAAGCCATTGCAAAAGGTACGCTTGAGCCAGCTGACATCAAAGATCCGCTTATGCGTCAATTGGCGGAGTTGCAGGCGCAAGCCGTTGCACAAGGCAGGTGTTTGGAGGCGGAAATGGCATCTTTCTTAAAAAATATCAGCCAATCATGAATTTACTCAGTTAATTAGAAGGAATTCAAGTTCTAGTGGAGAATAATAACATAGCAATTGGCAAACTTTATATCTGGAGGGAAATTAATGAACAAGACTGACCTCATTCAATTGGTCGCTGAAAAGAGTGGCTTGAGCAAGAAAGACAGCGAAAAAGCAGTGAACGCAGTGTTGGATGGCATTATGGATGCTACATCCAAAGGAGAAAAGGTTCAGCTCATCGGTTTTGGCACCTTCGAAAAGCGCGACCGCAAAGAAAAGATGGGTCGGAACCCAAGCACAGGCGAAAAGATTCATATCCCTGCCACCAGTGTTCCCGTATTCAAGGCGGGTAAAGCATTTAAAGACAAGTTCTAGATTCAGTCCTCAGCCAGGCCGTAAAGGCCTGGTCTTTATATGTGCATATTTATGGTCCAGCCTTCAAAAGCTAGAAGTACACTAATTTTGGAGGGACCAAGTATGAGACGATGGTTATGTATTGTTTTGGTTCTGGTACTGATAGGCAGCTTGGGAGGCTGTCGCCTGTTTCGCCGACCGGTGCCGCCTGCGCCGGAGCCTCCGGATGGAGAACAAAAGGTAGAAATTCCAGAAGAAATTTTTCAGGGTGAAAATACCGAGCCGGAACTTAGGGTATATATTGCCGAACAGGGCCAGACTGTAACAATGATGTTTGAAGAGTATATACAAGGAGTAGTTGCGGCCGAAATGGATACAGATTGGCCGGTGGAGGCGCTGGCCGCCCAAGCAATCAAAGCCCGCACATTTACTTTGCAGAAAATAGCTGAGCAAGGGACTTTACCCAATCGAGATGCCCATGCTTCTTCGGATATACAAGAATTCCAGGCGTATAATGCCGAGCGAATTAACGACAATGTCCGGGAGGCAGTGGAAAAAACAAGGGGATTGGTCAGTGTCTATCAGGGTGAATTCGTCCGCGCTTGGTTTAGCGCCTATTGCGGCGGCAGCACCGCCACGCCGGAAGTGGGTTTAAATTTTCAAGGCGACCCTCCGCCATATTTACAACCGGTTGATTGCCCTTGCTATGAAACCATCGATGAAGATGAGAGAGAATGGACAGAGAGTTTCAGTCGTTCACAGATCCGCAACGCCGTCAGGCAGATAACCGGCGATGACCCCGGAAATTTTGACACTGTAACCATCGCCAGCGAAGAAAATGGTCGTGCCCATATGTTGGAGATCGGTGGGGTGGAAGTCAGCGCTCCCGAGTTGCGTCTTACCCTTGACAGTACCGAAATGCGTTCAACATGGTACACCGATATCAATGTCGCAGGGGATAATGTGACTTTCTCCGGCCGGGGTTATGGCCATGGTGTTGGTTTGTGCCAGTGGGGTGCTCGGGGATTTGCTGAGGACAACCGTAACGCCGAGGAGATTGTCCAATTGTATTTCCCCAACACCAGCGTTCAACAGCTTTGGGAGTAATGAGGTCAGGGTTGGAGCGCTTCTAATTTTTCGCCGCCTGCATATACTCTAGCAGGAGGTGAACAAGATGCCTGAACCAAAAATTACAGCCAATGATCATAAGTTAGTGTTGGTAAATCAGGAATCCCTTGAGGTCACAGGCGTTTCCAGGGTGGAGAGTTTCAACCCGGAAGAGATATTGCTGGAAACACCTGCCGGCCTGTTGGCGGTAAAAGGAGACGATCTGGATATTCGGACGCTGAATCTTGAACAGGGCGTGGTAGATATCGAAGGCCTAATCTATGAAATCATCTATACAGGAGAAAAGGGAAGCTTTGGTAAGCGGGGTTTCTTTGAGCGGATTTTTAAGTAAGCGGAGGCAGGCCGGTGTCTTTGTTAATTCAGGGCATGATTTTTTTGTCGATGTCGTTGACAGGTATTCTGCTTGGCTTGTGGTTAGATTTTTATCGAGTTTTGCATATCAAAAGTACTCGCTGGCTAAGGCCAGTGTTGGACATCATGTTTTGGTTGGTGGTTACAGCGTTTGTCATAGGCGCGTTGTTTTTGGTAAACAATCTTGAGCTCAGGTTATATGTATTCATTAGTTTAGGGTTGGGACTGGCAATTTACTTGCGCTTATTCAGCAAATGGGTGATGCGTTTCTATCAATTTTTGTTTCGAGTGCTAATAAAGGGATTTCAGCTTTTGCTGACTGCTCTGCGTCCGCTCTGGTTCCCGGTGCGTTTTATCGCTTCTATAGTTGACAACTTCAGCCTGATAATAGTAACATTAGTTGCGTTCTGCTATTCTTTTTTACAAAATAAATATTTTCAGCAGGAAAAACCGCCTTCTGCGTAGAATTTCTTATGTTGCGGGAGGCGGTTACAATGTCGAAGGTAAAGCGGGTGGATTTCACCCGCAGACGAAAGTGGCTTAACCTTCTGTTTGCCGGCCTAATTGTTTATCTCGTAGTAATATTAATCAACCAACAATCGACAATTGCCAGTCAAACAGAGGAAATAGCGGGAATTAGCTCAGAAATTGCTGCCTTGGAGGAGGATAACGCTGTCCTAAAGCGGGAAATTGACCTGTTGCATGACGACCCCGCATACATTGAAAGCATTATTCGGCGTGAACTAGGCCTCGTTCGTGATTCTGAGTTTTTGTATATCTTGCCACGCTGGCAAAATAACGATTAAATTTACTCTTTTGGGGAGGAATTACTTTAGGATGTCTTCACTGCAGATTGGGCAGGTAGTTACAGGAAAAGTGACAGGGATAACCAACTTCGGGGCTTTTGTTGCTTTGCCCAACGGAGCCACCGGTTTAGTTCATATCTCTGAGGTGGCTGACAGCTACGTAAAGGATATCAATGACTACCTGCAACCTAACCAGGAAGTTAACGTAAAAATCTTGTCAATTGCCAACGGTAAAATTGGTCTCTCGATTCGCCGGGCAAAAAGCGATCAGGAACGGACCAAAAAATCCTTTGAGGACAAGCTGGCCAAATTTTTTAAGGAAAGTGACGAGTTACATGTCGATTTACGCCGAAAAGTCGACAGCAAACGCGGTGGCCGCGGCGGGCGCAGATAATATTTACCTTTAACTCGACATAATTTTTAAGTATTTGGTTAATACTATCAAGGTAAAATTTAGCGCCTTGACACTGCTGGCGCTGTGTAGTAAAATAAGTTTTGTTGACGCGGGGTGGAGCAGTCAGGTAGCTCGTCGGGCTCATAACCCGGAGGTCACAGGTTCAAATCCTGTCCCCGCAACCAAATTGGGGCGAATAGCTCAGCTGGGAGAGCACCTGCCTTACAAGCAGGGGGTCACAGGTTCGAGCCCTGTTTCGCCCACCATTTGATTATCAAAAGCCCGTAAGGGCTTTTTTTTGTATTTTGTCGAACTTCCGGGGTTATGCTTGTATTCCTCGGACAAAAAACAACAAACTTCTTCGTTGCCCAGAGTTATAATACTGCTATCACTCTCAAAATCAGGGGGCGGGAAGTTTGCTAAACAAAGGAAGTCTTGAGTACAACCGCGTCGACACACTGGGGGAGACTGTCACCAAATTTGCGATGAAGGTTATGACCTCAAAGGGGCTGTTGCCCAGTTTACTGGGCATACTTTTGGCGAGAGCCGTGGTGGGGGACGGGCTGCAACCATTTGCGATCCCATTTTTCGCAGCTTTTGCCGGTACCCCGATTTGGCTGCCGGCGGCCCTGGCCTTGGGTCATATATCGGCAGGAAGTGGCGCCAGTTTGTTGTGGCTGCTGTTGCCAATGATACCGATCTATTTTATTCGAATCAGGGCGCCTACGCTGAGCAGCACTGCTGTGGCCATAATGGCCGTAGCCGGCCAGATGCTTTTCCGGTTACCAGCAGTATTTGGAATGTTGCTCCCATATGATTGGTTGTTATATGGGCTGGAACTTTTACTGGTTGCCACTGCAGCCGTGATATTCTATCAGGCCCGGGATGCCATACGACATCAGCCCGGATGGGCAAATGAAGGGTTTGAACAATCCCTGTGCATTGTCGTCACCTGCGCCCTGGCGCTGACCAGTCTGAGCGGATTGTATTGGGGACCAGTAGCAGTTTTGCCGTTGTTATGTATTTGGTTGGTGCTGCTTGTTGGCCACGCCAGTCAACAGGCAAACGCCGGTGCGGCCGCGGGTTTGGTGGCGGGGCTGTTGGTGGCCTTTGGCCAGCCGGCGGCGGCAGTAATAATTGCTGTTTTTGCACTGGGAGGACTGGTCTCTGGTCTCTTCTCCCAGTGGGGCAAGGCGGGAACCGTGGCGGGTTTTGCCGCGGGCGCCGTGGCGATGATTATATATGCTGGACAGATTCCGGTTGGATTTGGAGTTATCGACTTTTTGGCAGCCGGCGGGCTGCTGGCTCTGACACCGCGTGCACTGAGCAGAAAGGTGCGACGTTTAGTGATCAATAACAACGGGGAATGGGCGTGGGAATACCAACAACGTTTGCGCCGGACAACCGTTGCACGGCTTCAACGTCTGGGACAGGTATTTAATCGCCTATCCCATGCTTTCGGATGTCATAACGGTGTTGGGGATGTTTCGGCCAACCAGAATGAAATGTCCAAATTAATTGATCATGTGGCTGGTGAAGTTTGCACTAGTTGTGCGAACTACAGTCGGTGCTGGGAAAAAGAGTTGTACAGTACCTATAGCCAACTTCTGGACTACCTAGTTAATGCGGAAAGCTGGGGTGAGGATACCGAACTTGACGGGCTGTTAGCCCGACGTTGCCATAATCTGGAACAATTATTGGGGTATGCCCGCACCTGCTATGACCGCTATAAAAATGAACGCAACTGGTCCCGGAAGGTTCAGGAGTGTAAGGGGGTGGTCTCGGAGCAACTGCATGGTGTTTCAGAAGTGATCGTTAACCTTTCCCGGCAGATTCGTATGGATGGCAATGGACGCCGGGATTTGGAGGCCGAGCTTAATGACCGGCTTACCAGGTGGGGGGTAGAGATTTTTGATTTAACGATTACGGGAATTGAGCGGAACTTGCCCCAGGTGTATTTGCGGGCAAAGATTCCCGGTGGTGAAAATCCCCTGGGCTTGGTACAAGCCATGGTGTCAGATGTACTTGGTTATGCGCTGGAACCGGAGCAGACCAAGGTAACCGGCGATATCACTGAGATAACTTACACCCTGCCGATCAAATTTAATGCTGACATGGGCGTGGCGCAATCTGCCCGGGAAGATGTGAACGGGGATTCGTTTACTTATCTTCCGGGAGGGAGCGGCAAGCACGTGTATATGCTTAGTGACGGCATGGGTAAAGGGCAGGTTGCCCGCAAGGAAAGCAATCAAGCGTTGCTGCTGGCCCGGGATATGTTGGATGCGGGCTTCACCGCAGAAACGGCTATCAAAGCCATTAACTCATTGTTGGTCCTGAGGCAGAGCGACGATAAGTTTGCGACCATGGATATGGCGGTGGTCGATTCGACCACGGGTACTTTGGAACTGTATAAGACCGGTTCTGCGCCAAGTTTCATTAAGACGGGTAGCGAGGTCGAGCCAATTTCTGGGTCCAGTCTGCCGATTGGGATCGTCCCCGGAATTGAGCCTCAGACTGTCAGCCGAAACGTGACAGCGGGCGAGTATCTGGTTATGGTTTCGGATGGGATGCTGGACGGAGGCTGTCGCGACGAGACATGGTTAATTAACCAGCTTCAGAGCTTTGGAAACATAGGGCCAAAAACAATGGCTCGACAACTTTTGAACCGGGCGGCCAAGATCGGAGAGCAGTTGCAAGACGATGCGACTGTGGTGGTTGTCCGGCTCAAAGAGCCCATGTCGGAGAACTGGACACGGCAAGCCGGCTGAAGGGAACTGTCCCGCCTCGTGGCGGGACAGTTCCTTTGAATTTGGGGAGAAAATCATAATTTATCCTGCTTTGGGGAGGATATTTGGATTTTTCGGAGAAAGAATTTAGTTATATTATTTGTACTGGCGGTTTTGTGATGTTGGATAAAATCCTGGCATATTGCCAAAAACACAACTTGTTTTCCTCCGATGAATTGGTGGTGGCGGCTGTATCCGGCGGCCCCGATTCAATCTGCCTCGCCCACGTGTTGTGGACTCTGCGAGAACAGTTAAAGATTAAATTGCTGGTGGCCCATGTCAATCATCAGTTGCGGGGTGCGGAGTCGGAAGCAGATGCGCGCTTGGTATGTTCCTGGGCAAAGACGCTGGCGATTCCCCGAGTAGTGAAACGGATTGATTTAGAGGCGGGTAGCTCTATGCAAGCGCGGGCTCGCACTGCCCGCTATCAGGCGTTGACAGATGTTTGTGAGGCACACGGGGCTCCCAAACTGGCCACAGGCCATCACTCCAATGACCAGGTGGAAACTTTTTTAATTAACCTGTTACGGGGCAGTGGCGGACGCGGACTGGCGGCGATACAGCCCGCGCGGCCGCTTAATTCGCAGGTAATGGTGGTTCATCCCCTGCTGTCAATAACCCGGGCAGAAATTGAGGCCTATTGTCAGGAGCATAAGCTGCCCTGGCGGCTGGACGCCAGTAACGAAAGTTGTAAGTACACTCGTAACCGTATCCGGCACCACTTGTTGCCGGTGTTAAGGCAATATAACCCGGGGGTGGACCAGGTACTGCGGGATACAGTGGAGCGCCTGCAGGCAGAGCAGCAGCTATTGGAGCAAATGACGGAAGCGGCACTCAGCAAAATAATTGTTGACAGTCCGTTGCCATCTGCGCCGGTGGCAGTATCTGTTTCTGGGCTTTCGGCCCTCGAGCCTGCTCTAGCAGCTAGGGCAATCAGATATCTGCTAAGCCAGCAGGATGAGCACGGCGCGATCGAGGCAAAGCATGTGATCTCGGTGATGGAACTGACAACAGGACAAACCGGCAGCAGCCTGGATTTGCCCAACGATTTTAAGGCCTTCCGGCTCCACGACAGGATCGCACTGGGAAGGATGCCCAAACCTGTGCCGCACATTGCCCGTAAACTGCCAATTCCCGGGAGGGTGGATTTGCCCGAGCTTGGGGCAAGCATCGTGGCTGAAACCAAACAAGCAAACAACAGCGTTTGCCTGTGGGTGGACGTACATACAAGTGAGTTGACAGTCGGCAACCGCCGCCCTGGTGATTGGCTCAATCCCGGTGGCGGCAGGAAAAAGCTGAAAGATTGGTTAATCGATCAAAAACTGCCCCGTTGGCTTCGCGACTACCTGGTTGTGGTGCGTACCGGCGACAGGGTATGTTGGCTGCCCGGTCTGATCGTCGACTTGGACTGTCGTCAATCGGGTCCTGGCAAGACAGCAGTGTATCTCAAGCGTGAGAATTATAATCAAAAATAGGAGGATGTAAAGTGCATAAGGACATTGCGGAAGTTTTACTTGATCAAGACACTATTCGCTCCAAAGTCCGGGAGCTGGGAACGACTCTTGCCAGGGATTATGCCGGCAAGCGTCCGGTGGTGGTATGCGTGCTCAAGGGAGCGTTGATGTTTGTCGCTGATCTGGTTAGGGAAATGCAAATTCCTTTGGAAGTGGATTTTATGGCTGTTTCAAGCTACGGAGCTTCCACACAGTCTTCGGGCGTGGTGCGGATACTCAAGGATCTTGACACCAGCATTCAGGGGCGTGACGTGCTAATCGTTGAAGACATAATCGACACTGGCTTGACATTGCACTATCTGCTAAATAACCTGCGTTCCCGCAAGCCCGCTTCGCTGAAAATCTGTACGCTTCTTGATAAGCCATCCAGGCGTCAGGTGCAAATCAGCCCTGAATACAAAGGGTTTGAAATCGAAGATAAATTTGTCGTCGGCTATGGGTTGGATTTTGATGAAACCTACCGCAATCTACCCTATATTGGCATTCTCCGTCCCGAAGCATACGATAAATAGCAGTTGTTGCACCTAATTCACTGTGTTACAATAAGCGTATGCCCTTTTGAGAGGAGGATGGCCTGTTGAACTATCGCAGATTCATCATCATAATATTTATCATCATTATTGCCGTTGTGATTTTCCAGGCAGGGAACAATCTGCCGCAAAACGGAGCCCAAGAGCTAGCCTATTCAGAATTCAGTTCCCTGATTGAACAGGGGCGGGTTCAGTCTGCTGAAATTAATCAACTTGATGTCAGCGGTCAACTTGTCGATGGAACCGAGTTCGAAGTTGTGATTCCCGAGGGCGCGGCCTCGTCCATTGCGGACCGTATTGGGGCGGCTGGCGGCCAGGCTACAGTCATAAATCACACTGCCGGCGGCGGCATGTTAATGTACATGTCTTGGATTATTCCGGCGGTGCTTTTGGGCCTGTTATTGCTGTTTATCATGCAGCAAGCTCAGGGTGGCGGCAACCGGGTCATGAACTTCGGCAAAAGCAAGGCCCGTATGCATCAGGACACCGGTCGCAAGGTTACCTTTGCCGATGTTGCAGGGATTGATGAAGCCAAGGAAGAGCTGGAGGAAATAGTAGATTTTCTGTCTTCACCCCGTAAGTTTATCCAGTTGGGCGCACGAATTCCCAAGGGTGTTCTGCTTTATGGGTCCCCAGGTACAGGTAAAACCCTTCTGGCTAGGGCCGTAGCCGGCGAAGCTGGCGTGCCCTTCTTTAGCATCAGCGGCTCCGACTTTGTCGAGATGTTTGTCGGTGTAGGCGCTTCCCGTGTTCGGGATTTGTTTGAGCAGGCAAAAAAGCACGCGCCCTGCATTATTTTTATCGATGAAATTGACGCTGTCGGCCGGCAACGGGGCGCAGGCCTCGGCGGCGGGCACGATGAACGGGAGCAGACCCTGAACCAGCTTTTGGTTGAAATGGATGGCTTCGGTGTTAACGAAGGAATTATTATGATTGCAGCCACCAACCGCCCGGATATTTTAGACCCGGCGCTGTTGCGGCCCGGACGCTTTGACCGACAGATCACAGTTGATGTTCCCGATGTCAAAGGCCGGGAAGAAATACTTGCAGTTCACGCCAAAACCAGACCGTTGGACAATGATGTGGATTTGGCTGTGTTGGCCCAGCGCACCCCCGGGTTTACCGGCGCTGATTTAGAGAACTTAATCAATGAGGCGGCGCTTTTGGCCGCAAGACGCAACAAAAAGCATGTTGATATGGATGAGCTGGAGGACGCTATTGACCGGGTGATTGGCGGTCCCGAGAAAAAATCACGTCTTCGCTCTGAGCAGGAGAATAAGCTGGTCGCTTACCATGAGGCCGGCCACGCTGTTGTCGCTCATCTTCTGAAATACATGGATCCAGTCCATAAAGTCACCATGGTCCCCCGGGGGCGTGCTGGCGGTTATACCCTGGCTCTGCCCAAAGAGGACCGGCATTTTGCCACTAAAAATGAGCTCCTGGACCAGATAACCTTTGCCCTGGGGGGAAGGGTGGCAGAACATTTGGTGCTTAACGATGTCAGCACCGGCGCTCAGAATGACCTGGAACGGGTAACACAAATGGCCAGGCGGATGATTATGGAGTATGGCATGAGCGAGGATCTCGGTCCCTTGACCTTTGGCCGCAAGCAGGACCAGGTATTCCTGGGCCGGGATATCAGCCGTGACCGCGACTTCAGTGAAGAAGTGGCCTCCGCCATTGACCGGGAAACAAGAAATCTTGTGGAAAGCTGTTACGAACGGGCCGAAAAAATTCTCACCGAGCATCTTGAGCGTCTGCACAATGTGGCAAATGCTTTGCTAGAAAAGGAAACCCTGGGCGCCAAGGAATTTGTCCGTGTAATGGGCATCGATAAAAATGGGAACCCGGTGGATTCCGACGAGTAAATTGACAGCCTGTTACATTGTTATGTATAATTCAAACCAAGATTAACACACCTCGATTTCAAAACGAAAGGAGGCGGTTATTGTTGACAAGAACAATGCCGGCTCCTTTTTGCTGTTTCTTAATTGTGCTAAAGGGGGAAAGACTATGATTGAAGAATTTGTCACTATAGACGGTAACAGCCTCCGCATTGAACATGTCATTTCTGTCGCCAGGGGCTCGGTCAAAGTCAGGTTAGCAGAGCAGGCCCGGGAGAAAATACTGGCGTCCCGGCGCTACGTGGAGGAATTGGTAGCCGCCAGGCAGCCGGTGTATGGGATCACCACTGGGTTCGGTAAGTTTAGCGACGTGTTTATTGAGCCCGATGACACTGCCCGGCTGCAGCAAAACCTGATTCGCAGCCATGCCTGTGGCATAGGCGAAAGCCTGCCGGTGGAGGATGTGCGGGCAATGATGCTACTTAGGGCCAACGCCCTGGCAACAGGACATTCCGGCGTCCGCTTACAGGTAATTGAGCTGCTGATAGATTGCTTGAATCACGGCATCTACCCGTTGGTTCCCCGCAAGGGTTCTTTGGGCGCCAGCGGTGACTTGGTGCCTCTCGCCCATATGGGTTTATTCCTTACAGGGGAAGGGACTGCTGTTGTCGACGGCGAAGTATTGCCTGCAGGCCGGGCCTTGGCCAACTGCGGACTGAAGCCGTTGCGTCTGGAAGCAAAAGAGGGCTTGGCTTTGGTCAATGGCACCCAGTTTATGACGGCCAGGGGAATGCTCATTCTGCAACGGGCGCTTCAGCTGGCAGATTGGGCTGACGCAGTTTCCGCCCTGACATGTCAGGCCCTGGAGGGCATAACCGCTGCCTACTCGCCCTTGATACATCAGCAACGCCCGCATCCCGGGCAGCAAAAAAGCGCGGAGACACTACGTTTTCTGCTCAAGGACAGCCGTTTGACCACCGAACCCGGCCAAATCCGCACCCAGGATGCCTATACATTGCGGTGCATACCCCAAGTTCACGGCGCCAGCAGAGATGTTTTTACCCATGTCAGAGATGTATTACATCGGGAGATTAATTCAGCCACTGACAATCCACTAATCTTTCCCGAGGAGTGTGAGGTAATTTCCGGTGGTAATTTCCACGGGCAACCGGTGGCGATGGCGCTTGATTACCTGGCGGTGGCAATGGCAGAACTGGCCAATATATCGGAGCGCAGAATAGAACGTCTGGTAAACCCCCAGCTCAGCAATTTGCCTCCGTTTTTGACCAAAAACGGAGGGTTGAACTCTGGATTAATGATAGTTCAATACGCGGCGGCGGCGCTGGTCTCAGAAAACAAGGTTCTCGCCCACCCGGCCAGTGTCGACTCAATCCCCTCATCAGGCAACCAGGAAGACCATGTCAGCATGGGCGCAAACGCTGCCAACAAGGCTGCCCAAATCGCCGATAACGTTGTCAATGTCTTGGCGATTGAGCTTTTATGCGCCTGTCAAGCTGTGGACTATCGCGGGGCGGAAAAGCTGAGTCCCGTCACAGCCAAAATATATAGTGCGGTGCGTCAATTGTCTGCATTCATCGATGACGACCGTTCTGTGCACGCAGATATACATGCTCTGTCTGAGTTTTTGACAGGCAATGAGCTGATGCAAATAATAAACGGAAAAGGAGTGAATTGTTGATGACTCAAGGAGCGCCCCGGGGTACTAGCTTACAATGTAAAGGATGGCAGCAGGAAGCAGCGCTGAGAATGTTATTGAATAACCTGGATCCGGAGGTTGCAGAGAACCCGAAGGAACTGGTTGTCTATGGCGGTACAGGTAAGGCCGCCCGCAATCAGCAGGCTCTCGCCGCAATTATTTCTACCCTTAAAGAGTTGGAAGCGGACGAGACTTTGCTTATTCAATCGGGGAAGCCGGTGGGCGTTTTCAGAACCCATGAACTTGCCCCCCGGGTTTTGCTGGCCAACTCGCTCTTGGTTCCGGCCTGGGCTACCTGGGAAAAGTTCTGGGAGTTGGAAGAAAAGGGTCTGACGATGTACGGTCAGATGACTGCTGGCAGCTGGATTTATATCGGCACCCAGGGTATTTTGCAGGGAACGTACGAAACCTTTGCTGAGGCGGCAAGACAGCATTTTGGCGGCACCCTTGCCGGACGCCTGGTAGTTACTGCCGGCCTGGGCGGCATGGGCGGCGCCCAGCCGCTGGCCGTAACCATGAACGGCGGTGTTGCCCTGGTGGTGGAAGTGGACCGTCAGCGCGCCAAACGTCGCGTGGATACCCGTTATTGCGACGAGCTGACCGATAATCTGGACACCGCGCTGGCTTTGGCCAAAGAGGCGGTGGATAAGAAGAAGCCGTTATCCATTGGTTTGGTGGGTAATGCAGCGGAAGTGCTGCCCGAATTGGTGAAACGCGGAGTTACACCGGATTTGGTCACTGACCAGACTTCTGCTCATGATCCCCTGGGTGGCTATGTGCCCGCAGGCATGACTTTGGAGGCCGCCAATCAATTGCGTGCTGAAAACCCCGATCAATATATCAAGCTGGCAAAGAGAAGCATGGCGGTGCATGTCCAGGCGATACTTGACATGCAGAAGGCGGGCGCGATCGCTTTTGATTACGGCAACAACATTCGTGAACAGGCTTTGCAGGAAGGTGTGCAGAACGCTTACGATTTCCCGGGTTTTGTTCCTGCCTATATTCGGCCCCAGTTCTGTGAGGGGCGCGGGCCATTCCGTTGGGTTGCCCTCTCCGGCGATCCCCAGGACATTGCAGTAACTGACGATTTAGTTCTGGAACTCTTCCCCAAGGACGAGGGGCTCCGGCGCTGGATTACCATGGCCCGGGAACAAGTGGAATTCCAGGGACTGCCATCCCGGATTTGCTGGCTTGGTTACGGCGAGCGAATGAAGTTTGGTCTGGCAATTAATGAGCTTGTCAAGCAGGGCAAAATCAGTGCACCAATTGTTATCGGTCGTGATCATCTCGACTGTGGCTCGGTGGCCTCGCCCAACCGGGAGACCGAAGCGATGAAAGACGGCAGCGACGCCATCGGCGACTGGCCGATTCTCAACGCATTGGTGAATACCGCCGCCGGCGCCAGCTGGGTCTCGGTGCATCACGGCGGAGGAGTTGGGATCGGGTATTCGCTTCACGCCGGTATGGTGGTTGTAGCCGACGGCACAGATTCTGCAGCCCAACGCTTGGAGCGTGTGCTGACAACCGACCCGGGAATGGGGATTGTCCGTCATGTTGATGCCGGCTATGAGCAAGCTAGGGACGCTGCCCGCCGCGGCGGCGTAAAAATTCCGATGTCAGGAGGAGAGCGATGAAGGCAATTGTGCAATGCGTACCCAATATCAGCGAGGGACGCAACAAAGAGATTGTTGAGATGGTTGTCAATCAAGTCCGTGACACAGAAGACGTTAAGTTATTGGATTGGTCAATGGATTCAGATCACAACCGTTCAGTGATTTCGTTCGTAGGTACACCCGATGGAGTGGAGAAGGCCGCGTTTTTGGTTTGTCAAAAAGCCGCTGAACTCATTGATATGACAACCCATAGTGGCGAACATCCCCGAATGGGAGCGACAGATGTTGTCCCTTTTATCCCCATCCAGGGAATTGACATGGATGCCTGTGTGGAAATTGCAAACCGGGTTGGCAAGCGCATTGGCGACGAACTGGGGATACCCGTATATCTGTATGAAGAGGCGGCCCGGGTTCCCGGTCGCAAGAACCTGGCCAAAGTGCGTAAGGGCCAGTATGAAGGATTGGCGGAGCGGATGGCAGGCGAAGACCATAAGCCCGATTACGGCCCCCACAGCTTTAATGCCAAGTGCGGCGCAACAGCGGTTGGCGCCCGAATGCCGCTGGTGGCTTTCAATGTCAATTTGAATACCAACGATTTAGATATTGCCAATCAAATCGCCCGCAATGTGCGCAACGCTTCCGGTGGACTTAAAGCGGTAAAAGCGATGGGAGTGCGCCTGGAAGAGCGGGGAATAGTCCAAGTCTCCATGAATATGGTAAATTATCAGCAAACCCCCCTCTATCGGGCGGTAGAGTTAATCCGCGCCGAGGCGCGGCGCTGGGGAGTGAGCGTCATTGGTACCGAGGTCATCGGTCTGGTACCTTTGGAAGCTTTGGTAGGTAGTCTTGAGTACTATATGGGAATTGAGGACTTTAAAATGAAGCAAATCCTTGAGACCAATCTGTGGGGCGACGAATGAGACCACAAGCCGATTTGCTGATTGTCAATGCCCGTCTGGCCACTCTGGCAGGGTACAGTCAGCGGCCGCAACGGGGCAGCGAATTGGGAGATTTAGGTGTGGTATCAGGTGGCGCCATAGCCGTCAAGTCAGGGCGAATTATTGCTGCCGGCGCCTTAGACGAAGTACTGCAGTCAGCTGAAAAAGGCCCGGAAACCCAGGTGCTAGACGCCGGCGGCCGACTTGTGACCCCTGGGCTGGTTGACCCTCATACTCATGTTGTGCATTATGGCAGCCGTGAATTTGAATACCAAATGCGCCTTGAGGGCATGCCATATATAGAAATTCTCAAGGCTGGCGGCGGCATTCTCAACAGCGTCCGCCATACCCGGGAAGCTTCCCTAGCGGATTTGGTGGCCCAGTCAAAAAAGAGCTTGGCCCGGATGCTTAGCTATGGTATGACCACTGTAGAGGCCAAGAGCGGGTATGGGCTGGATACCGAAACGGAGCTTAAAACGCTGCAGGCGATTCAAATTCTCAATCAGGTTCAACCTGTAACCCTGGTGCCGACTTTTTTGGGCGCCCATGCAATTCCGGAGCAGTACAAGCACAATTCCGACGCGTTTGTTGAGCTGGTCATCCAGGAGATGCTTCCGGAGGCGGCACCTTTGTCTCGGTTCTGCGACGTATTTTGCGAAGAACATGTGTTTAACATCGCCCAATCCTGCCGCATTTTGCAAGCAGCAAAAGACTTGGGGCTAGGCTTAAAGATACACGCCGATGAGCTGGCAGCAACCGGAGGCGCACAACTGGCAGTCGAGCTGGGAGCAGTGTCAGCCGACCATTTGCTGCACACCGACGCTCAAGGCATCGCCGCGTTGGCAGGGTCAAACACAATCGCCGTCTTGTTGCCAGGCACATCCTTTAATTTGATGACAGATAGGTTTGCTCCTGCCCGGGAGATGTTGGAAGCCGGGGTGGCTATCGCCCTGAGCACTGATTACAACCCAGGCAGTTGCCCCACGGAAAATCTTCAATTCATTATGACCCTTGGGTGCCTGGGGCTGAAGCTCACCCCCAGTCAGGTGCTGGCGGCAGTTACTATTAACGCTGCCCATGCCCTGGGGATGGCTGCTGAGGTTGGCAGCCTGGAGCCAGGCAAGCAGGCCGATATCGTGATTTTTGACGCAGATAATGAAGCGTATTTGCCATATCATTTTGGGATAAACCACGTATGGAAGGTGTTTAAGGCGGGGCGTCAAATTGACGGTCTGTCCTAAATATAAATTTTTGAGGAGGTTAATTTAAATGAAGACGGACATTCAAATTGCCCAAGAAGCGAAAATGAAGCATATCATGGACATTGCCCGGGAGACAGGGCTGGAAGAAAATGAGGTAGAACTTTATGGTAATAACAAGGCTAAGGTCTCCCTGGATGTTCACAAGCGTCTGGCCAACGAGTCAGATGGCAAGTTGGTCCTGGTAACCGCCATCAATCCCACCCCTGCCGGCGAAGGCAAGTCAACCACCACTGTCGGCTTGGGTCAAGCAATGCGTAAGCTGGGTAAAAATGCAGTTATCGCCCTGCGTGAACCCTCCCTCGGTCCCTGCATGGGAGTAAAAGGCGGTGCAGCCGGCGGCGGCTATGCCCAGGTGGTGCCAATGGAAGATATCAACTTGCACTTCACCGGCGACCTGCACGCAATCACCACTGCTCATAACCTGCTGGCTGCCCTCTTGGATAACCACCTGCATCAGGGCAACAAGTTGAACATCGATCCCCGCCGGATTGTTTTTAAGCGTGTTATGGACATGAATGAGCGCGCGCTGAGAAATGTTGTTGTCGGGCTCGGCGGCCGTGCCCATGGCGTGCCTCGGGAAGATGGCTTTGACATCACCGTTGCCTCAGAAGTAATGGCAATTCTCTGTCTCGCTTCTGACTTGGAGGACCTGAAAGAGCGTTTGGGCAAAATTGTTGTTGCCTATGACTATGACCGCAAGCCGGTTACAGCAAAAGACCTAGAGGCCAATGGCGCCATGGCTCTGCTTATGAAGGACGCCATCAAGCCCAACTTAGTGCAGACCCTGGAAAACGGCCCCGCCTTTATCCATGGTGGACCCTTCGCAAACATAGCTCACGGTTGCAACTCGGTAACCGCCACCAAGATGGGTCTGAAGATTGCCGATTACCTGATTACCGAAGCCGGGTTCGGCGCTGATCTGGGCGCCGAAAAGTTCCTGAATATCAAGTGTCGTTTGGCCGGGCTGAAGCCCGACGCAGTTGTTATTGTTGCTACTGTCCGGGCGCTGAAGATGCATGGCGGCGTCGCTAAGGCAGATTTGACCAATGAAAACCTGGAAGCCCTGGAAGCAGGAATGAGCAACTTGGAGAAGCAGGTCGAAAACATGCGGAAGTTTGGTCTGCCGCTGGTCGTGGCCATCAACCGGTTCCCAACCGATACCGAAGCAGAGTTGGATTTGGTTGGCAAGTTCTGCAGTCGCATCAATGTGCCCTGGGCTCTGTCTGAGGTATGGGCTAAAGGTGGCGAAGGCGGCATTGAGTTGGCCGAAAAGCTCATGAACGTGCTGGAGACCGAGAAGTCCAACTATGCTCCAATCTACCCGGTTGATGCTCCTATAACCGAGAAGATTGAGACCATTGCCCGGGAAATTTATGGCGCCGACGGCGTAGACTTTACCAAAGGCGCATTGAACAACATCAAGAGCTTAGAGCAAAATGGCTTTGGCAACTTGCCAATCTGCATGGCCAAGACCCAGTACTCCCTTTCAGATGACCCCACCTTGCTGGGACGCCCCAGCGGTTTCCGGGTTACTGTCCGGGAAATCAAGGTATCGGCCGGTGCCGGTTTCTTGGTAGCACTCACTGGCGAAGTAATGACTATGCCTGGTCTGCCCAAAGTGCCAGCTGCAACGAAGATGGATATTCTTCCCGACGGAACAATTAAAGGCCTGTTTTAATAGCAAAACCCCCTGCCTGCGGCAGGGGGTTTGCTATCGCTTTGGGTAGTGGAATTAGAACACCAGCATCTGCGGCGCCAGCTCCAGAAGAGTGGCGAGGATTCCCGGGGCAAAGATGTTTCCCGTTCGGTGGTAGCTGTAGCCGACCAGAAGCGACTGACCGCCTCGGGACAGAAGAAGTAATACCACTTGATGATTCATAACGCCGATATCAACAGAGGCAGTGATTAGAGCCCAGATGACTGATGTTATCAGAAGTCCGGCCCAGGGCGTAAGCCAATGGGACAGCACACGCTGGCAAAAACCACGCAAAAATGCTTCCCGGAAAACAATCGCTACCAGCGATGAAAAAAACAAGCCCGCATGCCAGTCAATACCAACGGGGATTCTTGTTGTTGTACCGAGAGTGACAAAGGCTGTAACGACAGCGGCGAGGATAACCGCATGGACAAGTCCTCGTTTGCTGATACCCGGATAACTTAAGGGTAGACGTGCCTGATACATCCAAAAACCAACCAGCGCCAGGGGTAATGTCCAAACAATAGCAAGCCAAAATTGAGAGGGGTGGAAGTGGACATCATAGAGATGTAAGCCCCAGGCGGCAATAAATGCGCCCAATAACCCTGCGATGGTGTGAAAGGGATTGTACTCGCCCTTGACAGGTAAAGCTTTCATGTCCAGGCCTCCAGTTACAAAAGCAATAATGGACATCGCGCCCAACCAAAGCAGGATACCGTAGAGGGCCACTCGCTCAGGAAACCCCTGGGGAGGATAAAAAGGTTGTTCCAGCTCCGGGTGCTGGAACTCCACATCAAAGTTCATGCCAGACACGTGGACAGTTTGGTCTTCGTAGTAAGTCACCACTCCCATACGTTGGGTCCATATTTGCAGCAGCACCATCTCCTGGGTGGGAGGCAGATAATTGGTAAAACCAAACATCTCATACCGGCTGAGCAAATCTCTGGCCTGTTCAAGCTGGTTTTCCAGATATCGAGTGGGGACATCGGTTTCGTCAGCGCGTAACAAAATTGTATCGCCGCTATCTCGGATTACATTGACATAATCGTTGTTTTCAATCAAAAGCAGTATTTGATCGGTGCCGGAAGTGATTGTGTCTGGCAGTTCGCCCCGGTGTTCCTGGGGCAGAGAGAGGTTAAAGCGTCCCGGCGCGTCATCGCCGGAAATAATCAGAACTGCATTTACCCGTCCCTCATTATACCCCGGAACCACCAGGCTGCCCCGGGGAACTTCTAGGTCTAAGTAATCAAAGCTAACGCTCCAGTCATCAGCGAAGTAGTAGATGGTGCTTGTGTTTAAACCCGCATTGGGAACGCCGAAACTGGCAGGGGAGGTGACATACAAGCCAAAGGCAAGTAGGACAGAGACCAAGGCAAATGTGAGTGCAATAAAGGTTCGGGATACAGGATTGTCAAACAGTGCTCTAATCATTGGACCTCCTCCAACAAAACAGTAGGTAATCTAGACAATATTCGCCTTTTCCAGGCCATTTCCCTGCCCTTGTAGCAAATTGACATCGGAAATCCTAGTGTATAAAATGAAGAAAATTGTAAAGAGGTGATCTGGATGGGCAATTATTCTCATATACAAGGCGAGATCACCCGTCTGAAGATCGAACGTAACGCACTTATCCTCGCTCATTATTATCAACGTCCCGAAATCCAAGATATCGCCGATTTTGTCGGTGATTCTTTTGGACTCAGTCAAAAGGCTGCACGTACAGACGCCGAGGTCATAGTTTTTTGTGGCGTTCATTTCATGGCGGAAAGCGCTTATATTTTGGCTCCTGATAAAACAGTTTTATTGCCAGAACCGGAGGCCGGTTGTCCAATGGCAGATATGGCAGATGTGGAGGAGCTGAGGCAACTAAAAGCCAGATACCCGGATGCGGCAGTGGTAAGTTATGTAAACACCAGCGCCGCAGTCAAGGCTGAATCTGACATTTGCTGCACGTCTGCCAATGTCCTGTCGGTGGTTAGATCCCGACCTGAAGATAAGATTATCTATACGCCAGACAGAAATATGGGCAAGTTTATTGCTGACCAGACAGAAAAGGAAATCATCCCGTGGTCGGGCTATTGTTATACCCATGACCGTTTGCGGGCAGAAGATATCGAAGTAGCCCGCCGGCAAAATCCGGATGCAGTTGTGATGGTCCATCCTGAATGTTCACCGGAGGTTGTCGCTGTAGCCGACTATGCCACAGGGACCAGTGGCATGCTGAAACTTGCCCGTGAACATAAGGCCCTTACTTTTATCGTTGGAACAGAAATGGGACTTAAGCATGCGCTCAAAAAGGAGGCGCCGGAAAAGAAGTTTGTGTTTCCCAGCAAGCATCTACTCTGTGCAAACATGAAGCTGAATACTTTGGAAAAGGTTCTCGTGAGTTTGCAAACCCTGGAGCCGCAGATAACAGTACCGGAGCCAATCCTGCAGGGAGCCCGGAGCGCTCTGGACAAGATGCTGCAAGTTACTTAGGGGGAATGCCAGTGGCAGAATCAACTGTTGAGCAATGGGATTTGATTGTTGTTGGCGCTGGTCTTGCCGGCATGTACACTGCGCTGATGGTTGCCCCTGTCGGTAAGCGGATTTTGCTGCTTGCCAAAGGTGATATAACAGCGAGCAACACTGAACAGGCCCAGGGGGGAATAGCGGCCTCGATTTCCGAACAGGACTCGCCGATTATGCATACAGAGGACACGTTACGCGCTGGCGCCGGACTCTGTGAGCCGGATGCTGTACGGACGCTGGCAGAAGAAGGCAAGGACGCAATTCAAAGCCTGATTGACTTAGGCGTTCCCTTCGATTTGGCACGGGATGGCTCGGGCTTGTCCTTAACCCGTGAAGGCGCCCATAGTCGCCGACGAATCCTCCATGCCAGTGGCGATGCTACTGGTCGGGTAATCCGCGAAACCCTCTACGGGAAGCTCTTGAAACTGGGCAATGTGACAATTCGCCCGCATTCGTTTGCAATCTCTCTGGTTATGAACTCCGGGCAGTGCCAAGGCGTGGTAATTCTGGACGATAACAATGTCCCCAGGACATATTTGGCCGGGCAGGTTGTTCTGGCCAGCGGTGGCGCCTGTCAGATGTTTCAGAACACCACCAATCCTGTGGTGGCCACTGGCGACGGCATTGCCATGGCCTGGCGGGCGGGAGCATATCTGATGGATATGGAATTTGTCCAGTTTCATCCCACCGCACTGATGTTGGCCGGGGCACCGCATTTTCTTATCTCAGAGGCTGTACGCGGCGAAGGGGCACTTTTGCTGAATGTCCGGGGCGAGCGTTTTATGCCCAATTACCATGCCGATGCTGAACTAGCGCCCCGTGACGTGGTGGCCCGGGCAATTGTCACAGAAATGGAGCGGACCGGGGCAGACCATGTACTGCTTGATCTCTCACCCCTTGCCGACAGAGATGTGTCCAGGCGTTTTCCAACAATCTACACCCGCTGCCAGGAATATGGGCTTTGTTTACCGCAGGATAAGATTCCGGTGGCGCCGGCTGCACACTATTTCATTGGTGGTATACATACTGATCACAGGGGTAAGACCAATATCCCCGGCCTTTTTGCTTGTGGCGAGGCCACATGTACCGGTATCCATGGCGCCAATCGACTGGCCAGCAATTCCCTGTTGGAGGCGCTTGTCTACGGGCAGAGGATTGCGTCGCAAGTATTGGCAACTGATAAGGCCAAAACAGACGATAAATTAGGCTCTCTGGATTTAAAGCCGTCCGTGTCGGGGATAGCAGAGCTGCGCTCCCGTTTGCGCAGTCTCGTTTGGCGGCAAGGAGGCTTAGTCCGAAGTCGGCAGGGTCTGGAGGCTGCGCTCTCTGAGTTGCGGAGCATGTCCCGGCAGCTGCCGGATGGCCTATACAGAGACCCCCAGGTAATGGAGGTCGTTAATATGCTTGCTTTGGCCCAGATGCTTATTGAAGGAGCCTTGTTGCGGGAAGAAAGCAGGGGTGGTCACTATCGCCGCGATTTTCCTGAGAGCAGCCAAAATTGTCTCGGGCACTGGCTGTTCGCACGGGAATCGGCCCCCAGGTTCGTGCCTTCCAGGGATTTTGAGCCGTAAAGGAGGAGAGAATGTGTTCAACCCCCAGTTGGATCAGAAATTATTGAGTTTCTTGGCGGAAGATTTGGGAAGTGGCGATGTGACCAGTCGTTGTTTCCCCGACCCTGGAACTCGTACCGGTTGGTATACGGCCCGGAGGCAGGGCGTAATTGCCGGCCTGCCCTTTGCCCGCCGTTTGTTCGAGTTGATGAATGTCGATACCTGGCATAGTCTGGTCGGGGAAGGTGAAACAGTAGAGGCTGGAGCCCGAATTGCCCGTGTCGAGGGGCCGGGAGATGTGCTTCTGCAGGTGGAACGATTGTCACTGAACCTAATACAACGCCTTAGCGGTATTGCCACAAAGACGCGGCAGTTGGTGAGATTGATCTCCGGGACCAAAACACGGGTTACTGACACCCGTAAGACCGCCCCGGGCTTGCGTTATTTTGACAAATATGCCGTCCGGGCCGGCGGCGGTTTCAATCACCGCTGGGGACTATATGACGCTGTTCTGATTAAAGACAATCATATTAAATTGGCTGGCGGAATTGCCAATGCTCTGGAATGTGCTCGGCAAATGAACGGCCATGCTGTAAAGATTGAAGTGGAGGCGGAATCACTTGCCCAGGTTGAGCAGGCGTTGGCTGGCAGCGCCGATATCATCATGCTGGATAACATGAGCCCGGAGCTTGTGGCCCGGGCAGTCGGGATAGTGAACGGCCGGGCAATAACAGAGGCTTCTGGGAATATTGATGCAACGAATATTGTGGACTATGCCCGGGCAGGTGTCGATTATATTTCTATTGGCGCTCTCACTCATACAGTGACCGCGCTGGACATTGGCTTTGATCTGGATCAGCCAAAAACTTAGGAGGAGAGGTGTTGAACAATGACCCGTGCAGAGCAATTTATAAAACTGCAAACCTGGGCGGTGGTTGGCGCTTCAACAGTCGAGGAGAAGTTTGGCTTTAAAATTACAAAACGGTTGTTATCTGCCGGCAAACAGGTCTATCCCGTTAATCCCAAACCCGGTGTGGTCTGCGGTATAGAACTCTATCCGAATTTAGACGCGTTACCGGAATTACCTGATATTGTCGACGTGGTGGTGCCGCCGGCCGTTGCCCGCCAGGTGGTGGAGGAGTGCGGGCGCCTGGGAATCAAAAGAATTTGGTTTCAACCGGGAACCCGTTCCCCCGAAGCGATGGCTCGCTGCGCTGAGCTAGGTATTGAGGCTGTGGACGACAGCTGCGTATTGGTGGAGCTTGACAAACTGGGTTTTTAGAGAGGTGCAAAATGGAGAAGATTGCTATCGGGGGCGCGGCGCTGCCCCCTTATTTTATGGCGCCAATGGCGGGAGTCACCGACAAACCTTTTCGCCAGCTGGTCAGGGAATTTGGCTGTGGCCTGACTTTTACTGAGATGATCAGCGCCAAAGCCCTGAGCTATGACAATCATCGCACTTGGAAGATGCTCGACATTGCCGGTGAGGCGCCGGTTGCTGTTCAGTTGTTTGGCAGTGAACCGGGTGTGGTTGCCCAAGCTGCCGCTGGCGCCGAAAAGCAGGGCGCGCTTTTTGTAGATATTAACATGGGATGCCCGGCCCCGAAGATTGTAAACAATGGTGAGGGGGCCGCTTTGATGCGTAATCCTGACAGGGCCAGGGCGATTGTGGCAGCCGTTAAGGAGGCAGTAACTGTGCCTGTAACTGTAAAAATCCGCGCCGGCTGGGATGAACATTCGCGTAATGCGGTTAGTTTCGCCCGCGGACTAGAGGCGGAAGGGGCCAGTATGGTGACTGTGCATGGGAGAACACGGGAACAATTTTATAGCGGTAAGGCCGAGTGGCAGGTAATCGCCGATGTACGGCAGGCGCTTAGGGTTCCTGTGATTGGGAACGGCGACATATGGACCGGTGAGGACGCCGTGGCCATGCATCAACATACAGGTTGCCAGGGGGTAATGGCGGCCCGTGGCGCTTTGGGCAATCCTTGGTTGTTCCGGGAAATTGCAAGTGCATTTGCCGGGCAGGGATTTAAGCGCCCTTCGGTTTCGGAACGGTTGAATTTGGCGCTTCGCCACTTTGATATGCAGCTCTCTTATCGGGGTGAGTGTATGGGAATTGTTCAGATGCGTAAACACCTGTCTTGGTACCTAAAGGGACTGCCTGGCGCCACCGGGATGCGCAGCCAAATAATCCGGGAAACGGACCCACAGGCCGTGCGCGCCATTCTGCTCGATTATTTGGAACGCCTGGAGGAGTAATTGTTGTGTGCTGCAGGTAAAGACGGTATACTTAGTGTATACAGAATTGTGCACAAGGGGTGGACGGGGTGGAAATAATCCGTATTGGTGAAAAGACCATCAGCCGTTGGCAAATTGATGCTTTAATTACCAAAGTACTTGAACTGCGCAGTCAGGGCCTGTCACAGCAGGAAGCGGCACAAAAACTCTCCATCGACCGGACGTTTATCTCTCGCCTGGAGAGCATTGGCGAGGTCCGCAAGGGGCCGGATTTGGCCGTGGTTGGTTTCCCTGTGGCCAACAGGGCTGAGTTGGAGGATATCTGCCGCAAATATGGGGTGGATTGGTGGTTGTTTTTTAGCGAGAAAGAGCGCTTAGACTTTGTTGAGCAAAAATCAGGTTTGCAACTTTTTAATGACGTCATGGACCTGTTGACCCGTGTCCGTTCGTTCTCCACAATTGTTGTCCTTGGTTCCACCAGTCGCATTAAAATAATCGAAGCGCTTTTGGATACGCGGGTTGTGGGATTCCCAATAGGAGAATCGCCATTGACCCGGGATGTGGTCGCCGATACTAATCAATTTGAGCAGGTAATCCGGTCTCTAAGCGCAAAGGGGGGACCTAAATGAAGCGAGTCGTGAGTATCAGTTTAGGTTCCAGTCGCAGAGATCACCAGGCCGAAGTCCAATTTAACGGGGTTCGTTTCCAGGTGGAACGCCGGGGCACCGATGGCGACATGAAAAAAATGATTGCCATGGTTTCTGAATTGGATGGAAAGGTGGATGCCTTTGGTCTAGGCGGTATTGATCTCTATGTAGGAACCCCGGGACGACGCTATATTTTTCGCGACGCCAAGAACATTGTCAAGGCAGCCAGGAAGACGCCGGTGGTGGATGGCAGCGGGCTGAAAAATACGCTTGAGCGCAACACCATCAAGTACTTGGCGGAAAAGTTGGGTTGGTCATTCGCCGAAAAAAAAGTGTTACTAATTAGCGCCTTGGACCGGTGGGGCATGGCGGAGACACTTGCCCAGTATGGGAGCAGTCTTTTGATCGGCGATTTCATGTTCACCCTTGGTTTGCCCTTTCCGATTCGAAAATTGAAGACAATTGACCGGGTTGCCCGGATTCTGGCGCCGCTCGTTGTGCAATTGCCTTTTAGTATCGTTTACCCCACAGGAAAAAAACAAGACTCCAGTGACGGTCGATTGGCCCGTTACTTTAATGACAAGGACATAATTGCCGGAGATTTTAACTATATATATAAACATATGCCCCGGAACATGGAGGGTTTGAAGTTAATTACCAACACTGTCACCGCAACAGATATCGATGAACTCCGGAGCCGGGGTGTAAAGACGTTGGTCACCACTACGCCGGCACTAAATGGTCGCTCCTTTGGCACCAATGTCATGGAGGCTGTTCTGGTCGCTTATGCTGGGCGCGACTCTGAGCTATCACCGGAAGAATATAACCGGCTGCTGGCTGAGTTAAAATTTGTGCCGCGGGTGGAAGACCTCTCTTAGGAGCGGTGCTTTGTGGACTTCGCGTTTATAAGCTGTCCGGTAACGCTGAGCCAATTGCGGCTTAGTCGCCCAGGCTTACGTTTGATCCCCGGCGGTTTGCTGTCGGGGTTAAATCGTTTTCTGCCGATAAAAGAGAAGGCAATGTTGGATGTGGCCGGTGCCCCTGGTGTTATCCTGGAATATCCCGGGTTACCAGAATACCTGGTTGATCTTTCCCCTTCGGCAATTGAAAAAAAAGCTGTCCAGATAGGCAAAATATTAGCAGCTAATAATATAAAAATTTTGGGTCTGGAAGATAGCTTGCAGCCGCTGGCCCCGGTAATCTGTGCAGAGCACCCGGTGCGTATACCCACTGGTTTGACGATAACGCTAGCGGCCCTGCTTGCTGTTTTTAGTAATTTTTTAAGCGAGAACACAAATTCCCGCGCCGTTATTATTAGTCCACTATCCCCGCCCGGTGCAGTTATTGCTCGTCTGTTGGCGCCTCGCTTGCGCTCGCTGGTTTTGGTTTCCAATCTACGGCCCGGCCTGAAACGACTTGCACAAAAAATTATTCAGGAAACCGGCACCGCCAGTGTACTCAGTCACTGGCATCCAGGTTTGCTGCCGGAAACCGATATAATAATTGATTTGGCTGGCCTGGATCTGTCCGAGTTAAAATCTCCAGCATTGATCTGGCAGCCATATGGCGGAAGACCACCGCAGAGCGCACGTACGCTTGGCCTTCCACTTTTGGATTTTCCGGGGGTTCCGGCTGTGCACGGCGACTTGCCGGCAGGCATTCTTCGCCCTAATTTAACTGAAGCAATATTAGTGGCCACCGGTGAACGCAGGCTATGGGCACGTAATTTTAATGAATTAACTGCCGCCAATGTTATAACAGCCAGTAAGCAAAGCCGTGTCTGCAAGCTGCGTGTTACAGCCAGCTGCCTGGATGGATATATCCATTGGTTTCCTGCACCAATAGAAATTTGACAAATTAAATCCACCGGTTTATAATTGTGGAAAGTTTGCCCCGGGTAATTTCTCATGGTATATATTGCCGCTGTTTTATTGAATAAAGCAGCGGCAATTTACATATCATTTTCTAACAGGTGGCAATACTGGAAGTAAAGGAGAGAGAGTGTTGAATAATAAAGAAGTTATACTAACTCCTGACGGGTTTAAGCGACTTGAAGATGAACTTGAATTTTTGCGCACAGCCCGCCGCAAAGAGGTGGCTGAGAGGATAAAAGTTGCCATCGGCTTTGGCGATATCAGTGAGAACTCTGAATACGAGGACGCCAAGAAGGAGCAGGCCTTTGTGGAAGGACGAATCCTGACCCTGGAAAAGATGTTGCGTAACGCACGTGTTTTGGATGATGATGAGATTACGACTGAGACTGTTAGTCTTGGGGCAACAGTAATGCTTAAAGACCTGGAGTACGACGAAGAGATTGAGTACGTCCTGGTCTCCAGCGCTGAGGCAGATCCCGCTCAAAGTAAAATCTCCATTGAATCGCCGGTGGGTAAAGCTATTATTGGTCATCCGGTAGGTGATGTGGTGGAAGTGAACGTTCCTGCTGGAACTCTAAAATACGAAATCATGGCAATACGTAAATAAAAAGCCCAAACGGGCTTTTTATTTTGTAAACTTACTTGAGTTACAGATTAGCGTTGTAAACGCTAAGATGAGAATAATGACTGCATGCCAAAATAACCCTATATAATGATATTTATTTTTTTTAACCTGGAACAAATTGACGTTGATTTTGTATCTAAAAGTGTGTATTCTAGTCTTTGTCGCCACAACACGGCGGCAAAAAAACGAAGTGACTTTGGTCTTGACACTTCGCCGAAGCTGTGGTAATATAACTCTTGCCGTCGTGAGACGGCGTTGCATTCTGTCAGGTGAGCACGAAGCTGACCGACAAGCAATGAGGGGTTCGGCATTTTCGGCGACGAAGTCGGCGAAAAGCCGTATGAGATCCTTGAAAACTGAACAGTGAGTAAGAGAAGCGATTTAAACCAGTTGTTTTTGAGAGTTTCAGACTCTCTTCGAAATTTTTTTGGAGAGTTTGATCCTGGCTCAGGACGAACGCTGGCGGCGTGCTTCACACATGCAAGTCGAACGGGATTATTTCGGAAGCTTGCTTCTGAGATAGTCTAGTGGCGGACGGGTGAGTAACACGTGAGTAATCTGCCCGACATTCTGGGATAACAACGGGAAACCGTTGCTAATACCGGATGCACTCTTTTTGTTGCATAGCGAGAAGAGGAAAGGGTTTACCGATGTCGGATGAGCTCGCGTCCCATTAGCTAGTTGGTAGGGTAACGGCCTACCAAGGCGACGATGGGTAGCTGGTCTGAGAGGACGATCAGCCACACTGGAACTGAGACACGGTCCAGACTCCTACGGGAGGCAGCAGTGGGGAATATTGCACAATGAGCGCAAGCTTGATGCAGCGACGCCGCGTGAAGGATGAAGGTCTTCGGATCGTAAACTTCTGTCTGGGGGGATGAATACTGACAGTACCCCCGGAGGAAGCCCCGGCTAACTACGTGCCAGCAGCCGCGGTAATACGTAGGGGGCGAGCGTTGTCCGGAATTACTGGGCGTAAAGCGCATGTAGGCGGCTTGTTAAGTCAGGTGTCAAAGTGCGGGGCTCAACCCCGTAACGCACTTGAAACTGGCAGGCTTGAGGGCAGGAGAGGAAAGTGGAATTCCTAGTGTAGCGGTGAAATGCGTAGATATTAGGAGGAACACCAGTGGCGAAGGCGACTTTCTGGACTGTACCTGACGCTGAGATGCGAAAGCTGGGGGAGCAAACAGGATTAGATACCCTGGTAGTCCCAGCCGTAAACGATGGGTACTAGGTGTTGGGGGTTCAATCCTCCAGTGCCGCAGTTAACGCACTAAGTACCCCGCCTGGGGAGTACGGCCGCAAGGTTGAAACTCAAAGGAATTGACGGGGGCCCGCACAAGCAGCGGAGCATGTGGTTTAATTCGATGCAACGCGAAGAACCTTACCAGGGCTTGACATCCCCTGAAGCTGCAAGAGATTGCAGTGTCCCTTCGGGGCAGGGTGACAGGTGGTGCATGGTTGTCGTCAGCTCGTGTCGTGAGATGTTGGGTTAAGTCCCGCAACGAGCGCAACCCTTGTTCTCAGTTGCCAGCATTTCGGATGGGCACTCTGAGGAGACTGCCGGTGACAAACCGGAGGAAGGTGGGGATGACGTCAAATCATCATGCCCCTTATGTCCTGGGCTACACACGTGCTACAATGGCCTGAACAACGGGCATGCGAAGGGGTGACCCGGAGCTAATCCCTTAAATCAGGTCCCAGTTCGGATTGCAGGCTGCAACTCGCCTGCATGAAGTCGGAGTTGCTAGTAATCGCGGATCAGCATGCCGCGGTGAATGCGTTCCCGGGCCTTGTACACACCGCCCGTCACACCACGAAAGCTTGCAACACCCGAAGCCGGTGAGCTAACCGTAAGGAGGCAGCCGTCGAAGGTGGGGTAGGTAATTGGGGTGAAGTCGTAACAAGGTAGCCGTATCGGAAGGTGCGGCTGGATCACCTCCTTTCTAAGGACGTTATTTCGCGCCTTCGGCGCGAAAAACGCACCGCTCTGCTCAATAGTAGGGCGGCGCGAAAAACCAAGGTTTTTGCGAAAGCAAAATACCTTACCTTACTGCTTAGCAGTCTAGGTGAACGCTAACTCTTCACTCACTGTTCTGTTTTGAGGGATTTCAGGCAATTTGCCTTTCCGGCAGATTGCTTTTGTAACCTCACCTTTTACACTTTGGTGTAGGGGGCAATACCTTTTGCATTAGTTCGAGCAATAAGGTAGGTTATTTTCGGCGGCCACAAGTAAGGAACGTTATTTTCGATTTTATCGAAAAAACGGGGCCGGCGAAAAAACCGAGATCTTTGACAACTACACAAGGTAAGTA
>VEMY01000024.1 GCA_009711825.1 Bacillota bacterium
ATGTTCATGTAGAATTGGCCTTCCAGGCCAAACCACGGACTGTAGGTTTTGCCAGCATCTAAACCTGCCAGATATTCCTCCTGTAACGCCAACGCCTCTTTTTTCGTGGACTCCAGACCCAGTAGTTGAATTACATACTCGCGCCTCTCCTGGGCATCGGGAAACCACAGCCACAAATTAGCCATTCTAACACCTCCTGTTTTGTATTGAATGTATACACGGCTGAATCTCCAGCGGTTACGCGCCCTTAAACGCAGAAAAACTCCCGGGGGGGAGTAATTCTTTGTTTGAGATAAGTATAGCATGGGGTGATGACAAAAGCTGTCCTTGGCCATGGGCCACTGGCAACTGGGATTCTCGCCTCCCCTTCTCAAGCAATTATTTACTTAAGTTTAGAGGGAACTTTGGTCAGCCAGCACCACCTCGAATGTTAGCGTCGTTGCCCCCCGCAAAACTGTAACTTCAATTGTTTCTCCGACTTCGCTATCGCTTAACACCTGGCGGAGATCTCGCAGACTCTGTATGGCAATTCCCTGAACCTCAATGATTATATCCTCAGCAATAATGCCTGCAATATCGGCAGGAAGCCCGGGCGGTGGCTCCACCTTCAAAGATTTTACAGTAATTACAATTGCAGCTACGTAAATTGGTCCAATAAAAGATTAAAGAATATGCCAATCTTTGATATAATGCGCTTAAGCACAATAAACAGCCTGAGACAGGTTGGGACAACCTTTTTTCAAGACAAAACGGTTAGCCAAACACAGTTTAAAACTGATGGTATGATGCTACTCAAACTTTTCTTAAAACCATCAAATTGATTTCACATCAATTCAAGATATGGGGGGCGAAATAAAATGAACTTAAGCAACAGCCATAAGCCACCCAAATTACTGTCTGCTGGAATACTCTTGTTAATTGTAGCTTTTAGTTTCTTAGGAGTCCTGAAAAACGCACTGACAAACAATGAAATACCGGTTCTTGATCAAGGTGCCATTGACTTGTCCAACTGGACCTCTGCTCAGCAAGGTCTGATTAACCTCAATGGCGAATGGGAGTTCTACTGGGAAAAACTGCTTACCTACGAGCATTTTCGTAACGGAACTCGCCAACCAGATTTGCTGGTTGAAGTGCCAAAAGTATGGAATAGTTATGACCTTAATGGCGAAAATCTGCCCGGCTTTGGGTATGCAACCTATAGGCTCAAGGTTAGGAATGCGTATGCTGGGCAGCAGATGGCAATCAGGATGCCTACTGTTTCTACTGCCTACAGTTTGTACATAAATGACCTCCTGATTGCTTCAAACGGCAGAGTTAGTACGAACCAAGAGAGTTATCGACCGGAATATCGCCCTGTTGCAGCCCAATTCACTGTACCATCCAGTGACTTTGATATAATTTTGCAGGTCACAAACTATTCCTATGCGCGTGGAGGTGCGTGGTACCCAGTTTATTTAGGGTCTGCTAATGATGTAGTAAGTTATGACAGGACCATAGGCTATAAAGATATGTTTTTAATCGGCGCTTTCCTTATCATGGCTCTTTACTATCTCTGTATTTACCTTATGCATATGGAGTATAGAAGCAGTTTATATTTTTCAATAATGTGCCTAATTGCAATTGCTAGGACGTCTATTTACGGAGACTATATCATTGACAGAATACTCCCCGGAGACAGCTACCATATTATTTTGATTATCGATTATTTTACCGCAATCTGGGCTCCTATAGCTCTCTTATTATTGCTGGGAGAACTTTTCCCGGATTATACTTCCGTTAAAGCAAAAAAACTATCTGTTACATACGCAATTTTAGTATCTTTGCTAGTGCACCTTTTCCCCGTTCATATTTTTACAAGCTGGGCTACTGTTATACAAGCAATCATGATAGTAATCCTGTCGTATACTTTGTTTATTGCAGTTAAGGGCTACCCCAAAATGAAAGGGGATTCGGGACTCATAATCGCTGGTGTCCTGATTATAGCCATGGGGATTGTGCACGATACCCTTTTCCATAACAATGTTATAAATCCGAGTTTTGGGGAACTTTCTTCCTTTGGGTTTCTGATATTTCTTTTCTTGCAAGCCTTCATCCTAGCCAGACGCTTTTCACAAACCTTTAATGAAGCCAGGGTTTTATCGGATAAGTTGGTTAAGCTTAATCGGCTCAAAGATGAATTCTTGGCCAATACCACGCATGAGCTGCGCACCCCCTTAAACACGATTATCAATATCGCCGATGGTATCTCCAGAGGAACCGAAGGACCAATAAATAAAAATCAACAAATAAACCTTTCCGTGATTGTTTCAAGCGGTAAGCGGCTGGCCAACCTAATCAATGATGTTCTGGATTACGAACAACTTAAAAATATGGACTTGAAAATGAATCAAACATCACTGAATCTAAAACGTGTTGTTGAAAGCGTCGTCTACGTTCTGGAAAAGCTTCATCGATCAAATAATGTGCAGCTTATTGTTGATATACCGGAGGATGTTCCAAATGTTTACGCTGATGAAAACAGGCTGCTACAAATACTTTATAATCTTATAGGCAATGCGTTAAAATTCACGGAAGCAGGGCAAATCAAGATATCTTCAGCGACGGCGGGCGATATAGTTGAAACGCGTGTTGAGGATACCGGGATAGGTATCCCACCCGACAAACAGAACGTCATTTTTGAATCTTTCCAGCAGCTAGAAGCTTCCCTGACCCGGAAACGTGTGGGAACGGGTCTGGGGCTATCTATTACCAAATACCTGGTTGAGGCCCACGGCGGGGAAATTAAGGTTAAGTCACAGGTCGGCGTTGGATCCCAGTTTACTTTTTCGCTACCCATTGCGACCGACGCTGCCGTTACCGAAAGCCTATCGCCCATTGAGAGAACTAAAGCTGAGAGTGCAGCTGCTGGATACTATGACAATAACACGCTTGAGCTGCCTTACAGGATCAAAAACAACGGCCCGCATATTATACTGGTTGATGATAACATAAATAACCTTTTGTCTTTAACCGGACTTCTCAGATTAGAAAACTACTCATTAACGTCGGTTACATCCGGTGAGGATTTTTATAGAGAATTTAGGGCCACTGGACATAACGTCTCTCTCGTCATTCTAGATGTGATGTTACCGGGATTGTCCGGATATGATATTTGCCGCGAGATCAGAAAAACTCATTCAGTTTCAGATTTGCCAGTGTTGATGCTGACTGCAAGAACGTCAATCAACGACATGGTCATGGGCATGGATGCCGGAGCAAATGATTACCTGGGCAAACCTTTTGACACCGAGGAACTTCTTGCCAGGGTAAAGACCCTCATACAGCTTAAGCAATCCGTAGAAAAAGCCAAAGCTTCTGAGTTAGCGTTTCTGCAAGCCCAAATCAAGCCCCATTTCCTTTTTAATGCATTAAACACGTTTGTTTCAATCTCTTTGTATGATATCGATGAAGCCAGAAGGCTGATTACAGAGTTTAGCAATTACCTAAGAAGGAGCTTTGCTTTTAACAATTATAGTCAGCTTGTACCGCTAAAGAATGAAATAGAGCTAGTGAGAACTTATCTGGAAATAGAGAAAGCCCGTTTCGAAGAGCGAATTGAGGTAGTTTATCACCTGCCAGATAACCTGGAAGTTAAAGTCCCAATGCTGATGCTTCAACCTGTTGTTGAAAATGCCCTGAACCATGGAATTCTACCCAAAACTGAAGGAGGCAGGATTGAGATACAGATAACAGAAAGCAATGATGCCTACCGCTTTAAAGTCAAAGATAACGGTGTGGGGATTGATTCTGAAAAGATTACCAGTATTCTAAGGCATGAACATACAGGCCGTGTGGGCTTATCAAATATTAACAATCGATTACTCAGATTGTATGGAAAAGGACTTCAAATAAGCAGCACCCCGGGAAAGGGCACGGAAATTTGGTGGTGTATTCCGCTTATAAAAAGGGGGAACTGGAGTGAAAACAACAGCGGTACTTGTTGATGATGAGCGCCCGGCCCTGCGAGGAATAGAAAATCTGCTAAAAGAGTTTCCGGAAATATCAATAATAGGCACATACACAGACCCAATCAAAGCAATCAACGAAATTGAACTGCTGAAACCACATGTGGTTTTTCTCGATATTAACATGCCACAACTAATGGGAACCGATGTCGCCTCAAAAATAAACGCGGCAAACCCTGAAACTGATATTGTTTTTGTGACAGCCTATGATCAATATGCTGTAGAAGCCTTTGAACTTTATGCCCTGGATTACATCTTAAAGCCCATCGATCCTCCGAGGTTTAAAAAATCAGTAGAACGGCTGCTGAAAAAGCCAACTGAGGTTGAGAATACTGCAAAAAAGCTGCAGATAAAATGTTTGGGAAGATTTCAGGTTGGCTGGCAAGGTAAGGAGCCAATCAGGTGGCGGGCCGAGAAAACCAGAGAGCTGTTTGCATTCCTGTTACACAGCCAGGGCAACAATGTTTCCAAAGATCTGCTTTTGGATAAGCTCTGGCCCAATGATAATCCCGATAGAGCCATTCGCCAGCTTTACAACGGAATTTACTATATTCGCAAAGCGCTGGAGGAGTACGGGATAGATAGATCTTTGGTCAGCATCGACAACAGTTATAACCTGAAACTAGGGGCTGTTGACTATGATGTCGGCCGAGTGAATGAATTGAAAAGAAACAGTGATGATAGTATTGAGACATTAGAAGAAATTGTGGAGCAGTTTGGGGGGGATTATCTGGAAGGAGAGTACTACCACTGGGCAACAGGTGAAAGAACAAGGTTAGAGAATCTGATGCAACAATGTCTGATTACTCTTGCCGTCCTTTGCATAGAAAACAGGGAATATTCCAAGGCAGAGTATAAACTAAAGGAAGCTTATAAGATTAACCCTTATGAGGAAAGAGTTACTGAGTTGTTTATGAAATTGTATCTTTATACAGAAGAACAGAGCAAAGCCATTAAACATTTTAAAGAATATACCGAGTTAATTAAAGATGAGCTTGGCTTACAGCCAAACGAAAAGATTTATGAACTTTATCAATCTATCAACCGATTTACTTTATAGCAGGTAATAGCTCACAACTAAAAAACTTACGAGGTTGCCTTCTGTCTACGACGGAAGGCAACTTTTTTTATAGGGATTTTGAGATGGTGAAAAATTGGTGAGAGGTCACTTGTATAATTTCCAAGTGCCCAACTGGGGCTGTCATCGGTTGCCCAGTTATTTTTGTAGTAAGGGAGTGAGCTGCTTTGAGAGTATACATTCTTGCCAATAAAGGCAATGATCAGATTATAACCTGTATATCACAAATTAAGCATGTTAATGAGATTAAGGTCTTTGACGACAATATCCGCTTTATAGAGCAATTGAGTAAACGCCCACCAGACTGCTGCCTCATCAAGTTGGGGGAGAGTCAAATACCGGGACTGACAACGGCGGAAAAAATTAAGCGGTTAAATTCCGAAATTCGAATTATCTTAATTGCCGAAGATGGGGATTACGCCCTGGAGGGTTTTGAAATAGGCGTTCAAGGCTACTTGCTCTACCCGTTAGAGGTGGAAAAGTTGGAGCAACATTTTAAAGACGTGCGACAAGAAAGCAGATGATTCGACTTATTTGGTGAAATTTTGATGAAAAGCGACTTGTATACTCAAGTAAATAGGTAAAGTTAAGGCATTTTGCAATAAAGTTATCATTTTTTGCAGTGGGGTGTATATGCCCGAGTCTAAGTTTTAAGGCCGGATTTTATACAGATTAACAAGGAGGTGAAGTTTATTAAAAACAGACAGCCATGAAGAAAACGCTACCCTTGCTGCCGGTTACCCTGTTATTGTCTACCCAGGAGCTGCTGACCAAACATTTCTGTACCACGCTTATTGCCTACCCGCAAAGATAAGTCAGTCTATTATGGAGCAGGCTTCAAGGAGAGCAACTACGTCGCAAACAGCAAGAATCGATTGTCCCACATGACATACGGGATAGTAAATCCGTAGTTTGGAGTCATGTACTACTACTCTAATATACAAGGAGGTTAGCAATGAAAAGGATACATGTTTTTGCCTTGGTTTTGGTGCTAATCGTGCCGACGGTGGTTTTTGCACAAGGCTCTGATAATGTAACCGGAAAATTTGGCGTCGCCCATGCCCCGGAAGTGACGGGCATTGAAGTTTATACGAATGAGGCATGTACAGAGGTTGCCACTTCATTAACTCCCCAGCAAGAGTACTTTATCAAGATTGATGTTAGCGATGAAGATGGGATTGATACCGTTCTGAATTTAGAAGTCAGATTATGGTATGACGTGGATGGGGCAATAACCGATACCATTATGTCGGACTCTTCTCAAATCCCATATCCTGATAAGGGATTTGTGTTTTTGTGCTACTCACAAACTGGAGCGATATTTATTCCTTTTAACAAGGGGTCGTGGGATGTGGGTGAAGCAATTATAGAACAACATACTGATACCACAGCATCTTATACCATTCCCGTGACTATTGGCAAACTGGCCATGGAGACCACCACCGATGACGATGCCTGGATGATCGGCGTCTATGCCAAGGATGAACTCCATACACCAGATGATCCCTTTCAAGGTGAAGCTTACTATGAAAAAAACGGCACCGCCGGGTTGCCCATGAATTGGTATGGGGAGATAGTGGTGGAAGAAAACACAGCAGTTGATTGGGGCAATATTCCCGGGGGAACTAAGTACAGTGATGACGAGGCCCGCCAAGAATTAAACCAGGGAATTTCTTACCTTTCCAATGGGACTTACGGTGAGCAGGCTAAGGCAGCTAAAGAGTGGGACCTAATCGTTGGGGAGGGACAGGCCTCCCGGGTCGCGATGGATCCGACCGTAGCTAACAATTTCAGCTTAAAAGTTGGGAAAACCCAGGACCATTCCGCGGCTGAAACCCTAGATTCAAGTGAGGATGCTTTTGTTTCCATCCAGACAGGCAATGAAAGAGCAGTATTTGTTGGCACCACTGCAGAAGGGGAAGAAGTTGCCAACCCAGCCGATTATAACTTGTTCATTGAGCTGGCTACGGAGTTCACAGTTGGCACCTATTCCGGCAGTATTACCTTCGGAATTTTTAATGACCATGAGTAACCCAGGTAAGCCAAAGAATATTGAAAGGAAGTGCGAAAATGAAAAGAGCGTTCATCTTAACCCTGATCCTTTTGTTGGCTGTGCCGTCCTTAGGTCTGGCTTCCGGTGATGTAACCGGGACCTTTGGCATTGCTTCGACCCCACAAATTGAGAGTATTCGAGTGTATCAAAGTGATGGAACTAGCCCGGCACAAACCCTGACACCCCAGCAAGACTACATTATCGAACTCGACATTTCCGATGCCGATGGAATTGGGACGGTTGATAAATTGGTGGTTAAGCTCTGGTATGATGAGGATGGTGGGGAAGTATCCGGAACTGATATGAACTCTATTACAAACTATCGGTCGGACGAGATGATTGAAATTTATTGGTGGAAAAGTACAGGAACTTTAGCCTTTACAGGGGCTAGCGGTTCTTGGCAACTGGATGTAGATAGTGCAGTATTGCCGACAGATTTCAATGCTGAACGTACGGATATTTGCACAATCAAAATCCCTGTAACTATCGGAAAAATAGCCCGGGAAACCATCGGCAACGCAAAATGGCAGTTAGGGGCCAGGGTTGTTGATGATTATAATATCCTCAGCTCCTATGCCTACTTTGAAACCGGCTATGTGTATGGCTTGCCCATGGATTGGTACGGAGAAATAATAGTGAATCAAGGGGTAGAAGTAGACTGGGGCAATATTCCTGCCGGAACCGA
>VEMY01000025.1 GCA_009711825.1 Bacillota bacterium
TGGTGGATCCCTTCGGTCTTAGTCCTGAGTTTAGTTCGGCAAGTATCTACGGCAATCTTTTTGCCAGGTTAGGCGGTCTATTCCTTGGCGGGGGAGTTACCGGCACGCAAAGCTCCGGTGATGGTTTCTTCAGCCGGTTGTACTCAAAAATTACCAGCGTTCCTGTAATCGGAAGAGGTATCAAGTGGGGCGTCGAAAAGGTTGGTTCTGCAGCGAACTGGGTGAGCGAACTCAGTCCGGCAACTAAAATAATTATAGGCACGGTTGCTATTGCTACCGCAACTGTTGCCACCGTCCTAACTGGAGGCGCAGCAGCTCCCGTCTTGGCATCAGCAATAAAGGTGGCCACGATCAGCGGGGTCGCTAATTCGGTGGTTCCAACAGTGCTCGGTGGAATTTCAGGGTACATTGATGGCGGTTGGCAAGGGGCTTTTGAGAGGGCAAAGCAGGGCTTTGTTGAAGGCTTCTCTACCGGGTTTATGGCCGGGGGAGTTGGTTTTGCTGTCAATAAGACAGTGCAGCTTGTCAAAGGAGCTGCACAAACACGGCAGGCAGCAGCCCTGGCAAGGCAAAGCAGTGGCTCATGCTTTGTTGGCGGCACGTTGATCCTTACTAAAGACGGACATAAACCGATTGAAGAAATTCAGGTGGGGGACGAGGTCTATTCCTATAATCCTGAAACTGGCGAAAAAGGCCTGAAGTCGGTTGTCAATACATTCGTGCATGATAAGGATGTCTTGCTGAATGTCTATATTGGTGAACTGAAGATTGAAACCACCGAGGAGCATCCATTCTGGGTAGTGGATAAAGGCTGGGTGCTGGCAGGAGATCTGGAAGTTGGCGATCAGCTGCTGCTGCACTCCGATGAGATAGTTGAAATAACTGAGCTGGAATGGATACAGCTTGCAGACCCGGTGAAGGTCTACAACTTCGAGGTAAAGGACTGGCACACATACTTTGTCTCTGAGATTGATGTATTTGTGCATAATAAAGCGCTTAGGCATGGAGGAACGCCTCAAGGTTCGATAGACTATGGGACCCTTGATCACTTAGGGCGACCTACTGGCGTTAGGGCTAGGATAACACAAGATATGATTGGTACAGGAAGTCAGGCTTCTCGTTCAATCCGCCCACCAGGATTTGGTGGAAGAGCGAAAACTCATTCAAGAGGACACTTACTTGGCAGACAACTTGGTGGTGCGGGGAACGATCCTCGAAACTTGGTAACTCTATATCAAAATCCAGTAAATACACCTGTGATGTCAGGTTATGAGAGAATGATTAGAACAGCTGTTGAAGGTGGTGAAGTTATTAATTATAACGTGGTGCCAATTTATCATGGCTCAAATTTGGTGCCAAGAAGTGTTACGATTACTGCTCAAGGAGATAAGGGCTTTAATCTTGCACTCTCGATCTTGAACAGACAATGAAAAGGAGTAATTGGGTTATGACAATAGAAAGACTAAAGAGTATTTTACCTGCTCCACTAAGTACAGATGTACTCGAATATAGCAAGTGGGCAACTGTAGAAGCTAAACTAGGTACTCATCTACCGGAGGAATATAAAGAATTCGTTACACTGTACGGGACAGGTTCGATTGATGATTTTTTGTGGGTGCTTAACCCGTTTTCTACAAACGAGAATCTAAACCTAATAAAACAAAGCCAAATAATCGGTAAAGCATATATTGATTTAAGGAATGCTTTTCCAAAAGAATATAAGCACAATATTTTTCCTGAAGAAAACGGGTTGTTAGTCTGGGCGGTCACTGACAATGGTGACGATATATTTTGGGATACATGTGGTTGCCCTAATTCATGGAAAATAGTTGTATACGAAACCAGATCATCTTGTTACCATGAATATCAGACGACTGTCACGAAATTTTTACATGGTATCCTCTCCAGGGAGTTATACTGCGATGCCTTTCCTGGAGATTTTCCTTCTAACAATCCTGTGTTTGTTCCAATAGAGCAATAAAACTACCTATCAGCTTGAATCTCGCCCCATGGATATTAGTATCTTGCGCTTTGACGCCGAGATGTCACTAAAAGCTAGAGGACTAAGTGGATGTGATAATAGTGAGTAACCTTTACAAGAGACTAATTACATGGTTGAGTCTGCGAAACTTGTTGGGTAGGTTAAGACAGTTTATTTCCAACCAGTTGCCTGTTAATAATCCGGGAAATTTTTGTCATTGAAGTAATTGCTTCCCTAAACAGCAAGACGGAAATACAGCTCGCAGGTGTAGGGGTTTCTGCCGCTCAACTCGGTTTCTCTACAACGGCTGCAGTAACAATCGGTAAAGTTGCTAATGTACTGACTCACGTGTTCGCCGGCGGAACTGGTGTTTTGGCCCTCAACAGGGCCGGTGAGACAGTTACAGGTTATAATGTCATCAGGGATGGCCTGATGCAGGGCAATCCAATGTATTATTATTTAGAATTTGCTGCTATTACCCTTGGCCAAGTAGCCGGTCAGCTGAATGCGGCAAATAGTAGCGGTAGGGCGGTCAACAAACCTGGAGATTCTACGCGAGTTTTCACAAAACAAGCTACGTGGAAGGCAACAAGGAAAAGCGGTACACACCAAACATATAAAGTTTACCAAAGAAACGATATTAATTGGGACATGGTTAGGACTACTGGTGATAAAAGATTTATTGGAAAAACAAATGCTGAGGCAGCTGCAAGAGGATTAGCACCTCAATTATCTGATGGTAGTTTTGGAACGCTTCATCATATGGGGCAGAATGCAAGGGGAGCTTTGGCGGAGGCTAGCACAAGATATCATGGCGTTGGGAAGTATGGGCAGGAAATATTGCACAGTCAGTTTGGTAAAAATGTGCCTCATCCTGTATATCCAGTTAACAGGAACGCATTTAGTGTCGACGCAAGGGAATATTGGCAATGGCGTGTTAATAACAGGTAGGGGGAGATTAGTGTGGAAATGTTTGAAGAACTTAAATCGAGATATCTGAATTATTACCCTCATGATGGAGTCTCAGAAAAAGATATAAAAGAAATTGAAGCTATCTTAGGAGTAAAGCTGCCTAATGATTTCTCTGCAATTGCACTATTCTATAGTGGGGGGTTTATAGGTGGTATTAGCGTGCTCTCCTTTAGTCGTAGAGATAGTTCTCAGAATATAATAGACGAAACGATAAGATTAAGGGACACCATTAAACTTCCCGAGAGATTTATTGTTTTAGCAGAACCACCTGAGAGCCTTATTGTTTTAGATACTGAAAACCAGCCCTCTATAATTTGGTGTGATGCCGTTGAAGTTAGCAGATTAAAGGATATGAGATTTATTTCTAAACCAGACGTGTGGAATAGTTTTAGTGATTTTTTTGCAAAGCTTCTTAAGGATGAAGGAGAACAGGAGTAGATTTGCCTATCTTATTTATTGATCCAGGCGATTTAATTACTCTTTGTTATCCACCAATGGCAGTCAACTGGCAATAACCCATGATGATGCTGGGCAAATTATCCAGAAGCTGGACACCGATTCAATAGGCAATATCATCAACCAGTATGACTACACCTATGATGCTACCGGTAAGGTTACAGTGGAGCTTTCGTCAGTAGAACCCCAGCTTTATGACCTCACCAGCCTGACCATGGTTTACGGACAGGGCAACCGGCTCATTTCCTATGACGGCCAAGATGTGGAATATGACGCTGACGGAAACATGACCTTTGGCCCCTTAAATGGGCAGATGGTGGAGTATATCTATGACTCCCGGAACAGACTGATTCAGGCCGGTGACACCGAGTATATCTACGACGCTGAAAACAACAGAATCGCTTCCATTGAAGACGGGTTGCGGACCGATTACGTCACCAATCCCCATGCCCACCTCAGTCAGTTGCTGGTTGAAAGCACGAGCGGCAATGAAACCTATTACGTCTATGGTATCGGCCTGATTGGCCACCAGGAGCCCAATGGTGACTACCGGACATACCACTTCGACATCCGTGGCAGCACCACTGCTATCACCAATCAGGATGGAGTAGTGACAGACCGGTTCCAGTACGGCCCCTATGGCGAGATTG
>VEMY01000026.1 GCA_009711825.1 Bacillota bacterium
ACCCCTTATGCACCGATTATGTAGGAATAGCTCGATATTCCTAGGTATTACTTCAATTTCCGGGGTGCAAAATCCTGCCGTTAATGGAAGAAATTATAAGGGAAAAGGGACTTTCTGCAGTGGAATCATCCATAGGCAAGCTGAAAAATCCAGAGTATTTTAACACCTGGTTCACACGAATTGTCATTAACTGCTCTATAAACCAATTAAACAAAATGAAAAAGGTCGTGCCCCTTGTGGATGATGACTTTGCTGTTGCCGCTAGTACCGGAATCAGCAAGGAGGAATCAGTGGACTTATACTCCGCCATTGACAAACTGAAACCGGAAGAAAAGACCATCGTAATCTTGATGTATATAGAAGGGTTTACGCTTAAAGAAATTGCGTCGATGTTGAATATTCCTTTAGGGACAGTTAAGACACGGTTGAATCGGGCCTTGAAAACATTGCGTGTAAAATTGGAGGTGTAAAAAATGGATCCGAAAATTAATATACCCCACGAAGAGTTAGACCAGGTTATCCAAAAATCAATTACCAGGGGGAGACTGAAGATGAAGACCAAAAAGAAGAAGTTTACAGTGCTCAAGGCAGTTGCCTGTGCCGGCCTCGTACTCGTCGGCTCATTGGTGGCCAGCGTCAATGCAGTGCCGGCCTTCGCCGACGCATTAAAGGAAATTCCGGGAATGTCGGGTATTGTAAGGATTATTGAGTTTGACCGCGGTGTCGGGGTCGGCGGCAAGGTAACAGACGGGCAGGAGCTGGGCGATATTGTTTGGGCCAGAGAGGGCGACCGGGAATCAGTGACCTTAAAATTATTTACCGAGGACGGTGTCGCTCCCGCGCCCGGGTACTTTGAAATTGTCGAGGAGCAGTATCCCAATCGTTTGGTAATTTCCATCAACGGAGTGCGCCGAGTCTCTGTGCCTGATTGGGCAGCGCCTGAAAACAGCTTGCTACTCACTGACATGTATCGCATGGTAACACTGGATGATTCAATGCAGCGGATAGTTTTGTCCTTCGCAACCCCGGTTGACTATACAGTCGCAGAGACAGAAAACGGTGGCATTTATATCGCTTTCGAGGAAAAACAAACTGATTCTTTGGCCCCGGTATATTCCGTACGAACCGCGTCCGAGGCCGCCTTGGAGCCAATCGCAGTCATAGAAGAAATTTTGCTGTGGGAACATGGTGTTGAGACAGCAAGATTGATTCATGATGCAAAAGGCGATGCTTTTGTTGAAGTAGGTTACTTTGAAACTGAGGCAGAAGCTCAGGCAATGAAAGTGGAATTTGAAGAGAATTTAGGTAGGTCGCTGTTCATCGAGGAAAGAGGGGAATCGGATATTCCTGCCAACCTCAAATAAACAAACGCCGGACAAGGGACCTGTCCCCTTGTCCGGAAAAGTTTAACAAGTTGGCAGGATTTTTTTCCCAGGTATAGAACTCCTTCTAATGATAGGAGGGTACACTTATGTACAGATTTGTTTTTGTGTCTGTTTGCATATTAGTTTTGGCCAGTGGTTGCACGGTTACGGATCCCTTCGCCGATGTTGACCCACAGATTAAAATCGATTTAAGTGAATTCTTACATACAGTCGCTTTTGGCTGGGAGGGTAGTTTGTCTGTTGCTGACAGCCCTGGTTTACACTATGTTGGCGAGGTAACGGGCTCGGTTTCCGGTGCTTCGGAGGTGAGGGCATACAGCTATATTGACTCTGAACCGACTGAAATTGACAGTGTTGAACCGGGTCCCGGCGGCAACTGGGAGCTTACGGTTTTATACGGTCCGAAGATTGTCCTGGCCTGGCAGGATGAAGAAATGGTAGGGCAATGGCTGGAGCCACGGACTTTTGTGAATTATCCCTGGCTGGAAAGTGAACCCGGCGCCGATTATTATTTAGTTGATCCACTGGATACGGCCTTGGTTGCCCTGGCGCTGTATATGAATGACCAACTCCAGGACGCGGCTGATGTGCTTGCGCCATTGCAGGCGGTGCATCAGGAGTTTTCGGGTCTGCCGGAGAGTGTGGATGTGTTTGGCCGCGCGGACGCCGATGCGGCAATATCTATTGAGGCCACTGCCTGGGCGGGTTATGTAGCGGCGCTTTTGGCGAAGGCCAGTGATCAGGCAGTACTTTGGGCTGAGGCGGAAGCTTATGCTGGTTACCTGGAGCAGTTGCAGTATGTTCCCAACGATCCCCGGCAGCAGCTTCCCGGCATGCTGTTGTTTGAAATTTTGACAAGTCATAACAATGAATATCAGGCATTGGCCACGGCCTGGGAAGTACAGGCCGGAGATCAATATGACCCGTATGCTGGATTGGCAATGGCCTTGAGTGGCGAAAGGGTATCCCAATTTGTTGATACCGATTTTGCGCCCCAGACGGAAGCGGAAAAGTGGCTGCATTTTAATGTTTTGGCTGCAGCCGGCGAAACCCCGCCGGATTTAGAAGCCGAGCTGGATGCGCTTACAGGGCAGCCGGTTGGCAGCGCGCTTATGGCAGATAACGAGCCATGTATAGCTGCTTCGGCATGGATGTCGATTGCGCTTTCGGGAAATTTCCGCTGACGCTTGACAAGCGACTCTGAGTATTTTATACTATCACTTGTGATGCGGAAGTGGCTCAGTGGTAGAGCATCGCCTTGCCAAGGCGAGGGTCGCGGGTTCAAATCCCGTCTTCCGCTCCATTCATATGTAAAAAACGCTCTTTTTAGGGCGTTTTTTTGGTATCCTTACTTGTCCTACCTGAATCATATGATATAATATAATGGTTATCTTTTTGGAGCATAAGGAGGTACTTCGTTGAAGACAGAAATAGTTAATAGGGAAGGCAATACCGTTACACTCAAGGTTGAACTCGGTCCTGATGTTGTGGCAAAAGCCATTGACAGGGCATATGTTATTATCCGTAAAGACATCTCCCTGCCGGGTTTCCGTAAGGGCAGAGTCCCCAGAAACATAATTGAGAAACGGTTTGGGGTGGAAGTGTTTTACGAAGAAGCAGCCAACATTCTATTACAAGAATCGTATCCGGGCGCAATTGATGAAGCGCAGCTGGATCCGGTAGACAAGCCGGAGATTGATGTCGAAGAACTTGGCATTGATAAGCCGTTTGTTTATACAGCTAAAGTTACTGTGAAGCCGGAAGCAAAGCTGGGCGAATACAAAGGGCTTGGCATCGCCCGGGATGAAGTGTCCATCAGCGACGAAGATGTCGCTGAGCAGCTTTCCGGGCTTCAAAAGCAAAAGGGGCAAATGGTTGCCTTGCCGGAAGGCGAAGCTGCACAGAAGGAAGACCAGGTAATTATTGATTTTGTTGGCCGTTTGGATGGTGAAGAATTTGAAGGCGGCTCCGCCACCAACCATCCCCTGGTTCTGGGCTCAAACCAATTTATTCCTGGCTTTGAAGATCAATTACTGGGCAAAAAAGCCGGTGAGCATGTAGTTGTCAAGGTGACAATGCCGGAAGAGTACCATGCCGAGCATTTGGCCGGCAAGGATGTGGAGTTTGCTGTCGACATCAAAGAGATAAAGCGTCAGGAGCTGCCGGAACTTGATGACGAATTTGCCAAGGATGTCAGTGAGTTTGAAACTCTTGAGGCCTTTAAGGCAAATATGCGCGAAGAAATGGAAAAAAGAGCTTTGGATGAAGCCGAACAAAAACAGCGTCAGGAGATATTGACCGCCGTTGCTGATAATTCTGAAGTTGACATTCCCGACGTAATGATTGAAAATGAATTAGAGGCATTAATCCGTCAGACTGAAACACGTTTCGCTCAACAGGGCTTTAAATTTGAAGATTTTCTCCAGTATAGCGGAAAAGATTTGGAGCAATATAAACAGGAGTTGCGTCCAAATGCCGAGAAAAATGTGAAGACCGAGTTGGTTCTTGACGCGTTGGTGAAAGCGGAATCGCTTTCTGTCAGCGAAGAAGAACTGGATCAGGAATTGGAGAAAATGGCAGAGGCATACTCCCGGAACAAAGAAGAGCTTAAGACCATTCTAGAATCCGGGGGGCAGATGGCAGGCATTGAGCAGGTGCTCCTGCATAAAAAAGCACTTGATTATTTAGTTGAGGTTAACAGTTAGGAGGGTGAACGAATATGACCCTGATTCCCATTGTTGTTGAGCAGACCAACCGTGGAGAGCGTTCCTATGACATCTATTCACGGCTGCTCAAAGACCGTATTATCTTCCTTGGTACTGCAGTGGACGACAATGTCGCCAATGCGGTAATCGCCCAGATGCTGTTTTTGGAGGCGGATGACCCCGATAAAGACATCTTTCTCTATATTAACAGCCCCGGCGGCTCGATTACTGCCGGGATGGCCATCTATGATACCATGCAGTACATTCGCCCTGATGTCACTACGATATGTATGGGCATGGCCGCTAGCATGGGTGCGTTCCTTTTGGCTGCCGGAGCCAAGGGCAAGCGTTTCTGTTTGCCCAACAGCGAGGTAATGATTCACCAGCCCTGGGGTGGCACCCAAGGCCAGGCTACTGACATTGAAATTCATGCTCAGCGCTTGCTGCGCATGAAGCGTCGGCTCAATGAAATCCTTAGTGAACGCACTGGCAAACCGCTGGAGGAAATTCAGCGGGATGTTGAGCGTGACAAGTTTATGACTGCTGTTGAAGCCAGGGAATATGGTATTGTCGACTCGATTATGGAACGCAACACAACAACTGGCTAAGAATAGCGAGGTGAAACCATGAAGTATGGTGAAGACAAAGGGCATTTGAAATGTTCCTTTTGCGGCAAGCCCCAGGAACAGGTTCGTAAGCTGGTGGCCGGTCCGGGAGTATACATCTGTGATGAATGCATTGAATTGTGCACAGAGATAATTGAAGAGGAGTTCAGTGAGTCCACGGAATTAAATCTCGAGGATATTCCCAAGCCCCAGGAGATCAAAGGTATTTTGGACCAATATGTTATTGGCCAGGAAGATGCCAAGCGAACCCTGTCAGTTGCCGTGTACAATCACTACAAACGGATTCGCGCCGAGGTGGGCAGCGATGATGTTGAATTGCAAAAGAGCAATATCCTACTCTTAGGACCTACAGGGGTAGGTAAAACCCTGTTAGCCCAGACTTTGGCCAAGATACTCAATGTGCCCTTTGCAATTGCAGACGCCACTTCCTTGACCGAGGCCGGTTACGTTGGCGAAGATGTGGAAAACATCCTGTTGAAATTGATTCAGGCTGCCGATTATGATGTGGAGAAGGCGGAAAAAGGGATAATCTATATCGATGAAATCGACAAGATTGCCCGAAAGTCTGAAAATCCTTCTATCACCCGGGATGTATCGGGCGAAGGCGTTCAACAGGCGCTCTTGAAGATACTTGAAGGTACGGTTGCCAGCGTTCCACCCCAGGGTGGCCGCAAGCATCCTCACCAGGAGTTTATTCAGATTGACACCACCAATGTGCTGTTTATTTGCGGCGGCGCCTTTGACGGCGTGGATAAGATTATCCAGAACCGGATTGGCAAGAAAATTATTGGCTTTGGCGCCGAAGGCACAAAAAAACAGGATTCCAACATTGGCGAATTGTTGCGCCAGGTACAGCCCAGCGATTTGGTTAAGTTTGGGTTGATTCCTGAGTTTGTTGGCCGGGTGCCGATTGTCGCTTCTTTGGATGCCTTGGATGAAGAGGCTTTGATTCAAATTCTTACCGAACCGCGCAATGCTCTGGTCAAACAGTATAAAAAGATGTTCAGTCTCGACAATGTGGTCCTGGAATTTAAACAAGATGCACTGGAGCTGGTCGCTCAAGAGGCAATTCAGCGGAACACCGGCGCCAGGGGTTTGCGCTCGATAATGGAGAAAGTTATGCTGGATATCATGTTTGAAATTCCGGCCCGCACCGATTTGGAGAAATGTATCATCACAAAAGAAGTGATTGCCAATAAGGAAGAGCCGCTGTATGTTTCCACCGAGAAACGCTCTTCAAAAAAAAGAAATGTCACAGCTTAAAAATGGCGGGAGCATGTTTTGCTCCCGCTTTTGTATTGGATAGATTGGCAGTCCCTTGCTAATAATAAGTTCGACACATTAGTAAGGGGGAGATATCTATGGGTGAGCTGGCCGGTCTATTTACAGTTGTCCAGCTTTTCTTTGCAGTGGTTATCGGTCTATATTTCTGGAACCTTTTGCGTAATCAGCAGTCAAATAAGGTTGCAGTTGACAGGGATTCAAAGAAGGAAATGGATAAACTCAATCAATTACGGAGCATACGCCTCACAGAACCGTTGTCGGAAAAAACCCGTCCCACCCGGTTTGATGAAATCATAGGGCAGGCAGACGGTTTAAAGGGATTGCGGGCGGCGTTATGTGGTTCTAATCCTCAACATATCATTGTTTATGGCCCGCCCGGTGTCGGCAAAACTGCCGCTGCCCGCTTAGTTTTGGAAGAGGCCAAGAACAATCCGCATTCACCGTTTAACACCAGTTCCAAATTTGTGGAACTTGACGCCACCACTGCCCGTTTTGATGAACGGGGAATTGCTGATCCGCTGATTGGCTCGGTTCACGATCCGATTTATCAGGGGGCGGGCCCGATGGGGGTTGCGGGGATTCCCCAACCGAAACCGGGGGCGGTTACCAAAGCCCATGGCGGGGTGTTATTCATCGATGAGATTGGTGAGTTGCACCCCGTTCAAATGAATAAATTGTTGAAGGTTCTTGAGGACCGCAAAGTATTTCTGGAAAGTGCCTATTACAACAACGAAGACAGCAATATTCCCAAACACATACACGAAATCTTTACCAACGGGCTTCCCGCCGATTTCAGATTGATTGGCGCCACAACCAGAATGCCGGACGAAATACCGCCGGCGATTCGCTCCCGCTGCGTAGAGATATATTTCCGTTCGTTATTGCCCAAGGAAATCGGTATTATCGCCCGCAATGCGGCAAATAAAATTGAGATGCCTTTAAAAGAAGAGGCTTTGAAGGTAGTTTGCGAGTATGCTACCAATGGCCGGGAAGCAGTGAATATTGTCCAGGTGGCCGCCGGTGTTGCTATAAACGAAGAACGGGAGCAGATTGAAGCCGCCGATATTGAATGGGTGGTCAACAGCAGCCAGATTCCTCCCCGGCCCAAATCGGTTGTGCCCCAGCGTTCCCGGGTTGGCACAGTTACCGGACTGGCAGTGTATGGTCCAAACATGGGTGCATTGTTGGAAATCGAGGCCAATGCTTACCCAACCACTGCGGGGACGGGAAAACTCATCGTTACAGGCGCGGTTGATGAGGAAGAGTTGGGGCGACCCGGCAAAACTGTGCGGCGAAAGAGCATGGCTCGGGGTTCGGTGGAAAATGTTCTCACTGTGCTCCGGAGAATTATGAGTGAGGACCCCCGGGATTACGATATCCATGTTAATTTCCCGGGCGGGGTCCCGATTGACGGACCATCGGCAGGGGTGGCGATTGCGACAGCTGTTTACTCAGCGATTAAGGAACAAAAAGTGGATCATTATTGTGCTATGACTGGAGAGGTTTCGATTCATGGGACCGTCAAACCGGTGGGCGGGATAGTTCCCAAGATAGAAGCTGCACGCCTAGCCGGGGTCAAGCGGGTGTTTATTCCCCGGGAAAATTATTTGCATTTGTTCAATACCGGGCTTGAAATTGAAGTAGTTCCGGTGGATAATCTCCAGGAAATTCTCGCAGCAGCCTTTGAAACTGAAGGTTGTTACGAAGAAGGAAAAGTGGTGGCAAGCGCCCAAATGGTTCAAGGGTTGTCCCACTGCCAAAATTAGGGTAATATTTTTGCAGGAGGTGTACGAATGAGTGAGACAAAATCAACGCGGGTCTTGCCTTTAATGGCTTTGCGCGGAATACTAATTTTCCCCCATATGATTATGCATTTGGACGTTGGACGGGAAAAATCTGTGGCCGCATTGGAAAAAGCGATGGTTGAAGATAACGAAATACTTCTGGTCAGTCAACGGCAGTCCAATGTAGACGAGCCGGAAATTGACGACCTTTTTTCTGTGGGCACAATTGCGGCGATTAAGCAGGTCTTGAAGCTTCCCGGCGGCACTGTCCGGGTGTTGGTGGAGGGGTTGTCCCGGGCGCGCATTACCGATTATCTTGACACAGAGCCCTTTTATCTTGCCGAAGCAGAAGCAGTTGCAGAACCTGGTGGCGCAGACCGGGAGTTGGAGGCGTATATGCGCGCTTTGCTCCACCAATTTGAACGTTATATTAAGATGAGTAAGAAAATCCCCGCCGATACGTTAATGTCAGTTTCAGAAATTGAAGACCCGGGACGGCTGGCGGATGTTATTACATCGCATCTGACATTAAAAACAGACGCCAAACAAAGCATTCTCGAGGCGTTTGAACCCCGGCAGCGTATCGACCGGCTTACAGAAATCCTCGCCGGTGAAAATGAAATGTTGGAGATTGAGCGCCGGGTAGGGAACCGGGTTCGCAAGCAGATGGAAAAAAACCAAAAGGAATATTATTTACGTGAACAAATTAAAGCAATCCAAAAGGAACTTGGAGAACGGGACGCCAATGCCGAGGAAGCCGACAAGTTCCGTGAACTTCTAGCTGCGTTGAAAATGCCTGATGAAGTGCGTAATAAAATGGAACAGGAGATTGACCGCCTGGAGCGGATGTCGCCGGCCAGCGCTGAAAGCTCGGTGCTGCGCACCTATTTGGATTGGGTGTTGGAATTGCCTTGGGGCAAGGAAAGCCGCGACCGCTTAGACTTAAAAAAGGCAGAAAATATACTGGAGGCAGACCACTACGGCCTGGAGAAAGTGAAGGAAAGGATTCTGGAATTTTTGGCGGTGCGCAAACTGGCCAAAAAACTCAAAAGCCCGATTGTGTGTTTAGTGGGACCACCGGGGGTGGGCAAGACTTCCCTGGCCCGTTCGGTTGCCCGTTCACTGCAACGGGAGTTTGTTCGCATCTCGCTCGGCGGTGTGCGGGATGAGGCAGAAATTCGCGGCCACCGACGCACTTATGTGGGGGCAATGCCCGGTAGGATTATTCAGGGAATCCGGACGGCCGGCACAGCCAACCCCGTGTTTCTATTGGACGAAATCGACAAGATGAGCACCGATTTCCGGGGCGATCCCTCAGCTGCCCTTTTGGAAGTGCTCGACCCGGAACAAAACAACACGTTTAGTGATCACTATATCGAAGCGCCTTTCGATCTCAGCAAGGTCCTGTTTATTACCACTGCTAACACCTTGTACCAAATACCCCAGCCTCTTTTGGACCGCATGGAAACTATTCATATTTCCGGGTATACAGAGGAAGAAAAACTGGAGATCCTCAAGCGCCATCTGCTGCCAAAGCTATTTACCCAACATGGGCTGAACAAGGACTCTTTAAAGTTTACCAACCACGCCATGAGCAATGTCGTTCGTCTTTATACCCGGGAAGCCGGGGTGAGGAATTTAGAGCGCCAATTTGCGGCAATATGCCGGAAGGTGGCGAAGCAGCTGGTCGCCGGCGAACAGAAACAGGTGAAGGTCACTGTTCAGAACCTGCACAGTTATTTGGGACCGCCCCGCTTTCATGATACCGATCATGAATTGGAGCCGGCAACCGGCGTTGCCGTCGGCATGGCTTGGACTCAAACCGGCGGCGAAACCCTGAGTGTGGAATCGACAATTATGCCGGGGACCGGGAAATTGATTCTCACTGGCAAACTGGGTGAAGTTATGCGCGAATCGGCCCAAGCTGCCCTCAGCTATGTGCGCTCGCGCCCAGAATTGGATTTTGCCGAAAATTACTACCAAAAACACGATATTCATGTCCATGTGCCTGAAGGGGCGATTCCTAAAGACGGACCATCGGCTGGGGTGACGATTGCCTGCGCGCTTTATTCGGCCATCGCCAATCGCCCGCTGCGACGGGATGTGGCGATGACTGGTGAGATTACCCTGCGGGGCCGGGTGTTGCCGGTCGGGGGAATCAAAGAAAAAGTGTTGGCTGCCCACCGGGCTGGAGTTACGACAGTACTTTTGCCCAAAAATAATCAGCGGGATGCCGAAGATATTCCCGCCAACGTGCGTCGAAAGTTAAAAGTTGTCTGGACAGAGCATATTGAAGAAATACTGCCGCGGGTACTGGCCGATGAAAGTTAATAATGCAGAGTTTGCTCATTGTGTGGCAACGGTTCAACAAATGCCGGAGACCGGCCTGCCTGAGGTGGCCTTTGCCGGCCGGTCCAATGTGGGCAAATCCTCATTGATAAACAGCCTGTTAAACCGCAAGAGTCTGGCCCGAACCAGCGGTCAGCCGGGCAAGACCCAGACGCTTAATTTCTATCTGGTCAATGACAATTTCTACCTGGTGGATTTGCCGGGCTATGGTTACGCCAAGGTACCGCATTCTGTTCGTGACAAGTGGAAGCGGTTACTGGAGGGTTATCTCAGCAAGCGCAACTTGTTGCGGGGCGTAGTGTTGTTGGTGGATAGTCGCCACGATCCCCTGGAGGCGGATTTGCAAATGTTTCAGTGGCTGCGCTATTACAACAAGCCACTGATAGTTGTGGCCACCAAGGTGGACAAATTAAAGCAGAAAGATTATAAGGACAAGCTTAATAAATTGGAGCAGGCGTACTTTCAGACACCAATTATTCCGTTTTCCAGTGTCAAAGGAATAGGTAAAAGCCAGCTGTGGTCGCTTATTGATGAACTTGTTGGCAAGCAGGGGGATGTTGAATGAAACCGACTGTGGCCGATTTAGTTAAGGAACTGAAGTTGAATGTTTATTGTGGTACGGATTTGGATTCCCGGGAGATTACTGTTAGCGACATCAATCGACCGGCGCTTGAAGTGGCAGGTTATTTCACCCATTATCCCAAATGGAGGGTGCAGGTAATCGGCCAGACCGAGCATGACTTCTTCAGTACTTTGTCAGAGTCGGTTAAGGAAGAACGGGCGCAAGAGTTAATGCAGCCGGAGACGCCGGCCTTTATTCTGGCCCGGGATATTCAGCCTTCCCAACCGGTGTTGGCCACTGCCCGGAGACGTAACGTTCCGCTATTGGGGACGAAAATTTCAACCACCCGTCTGATTAGTCGTCTTGGGCATTGGCTGGATAATCAACTTGCCCCCCGCAAAACTATCCACGGAGTGTTTGTTGAGCTGTTTGGGGTCGGTGTGCTGATAACTGGTAAAAGCGGCATCGGCAAAAGCGAGACAGCAATGGAATTGATCAAGCGGGGACACCGCCTTGTGGCTGACGATGCGGTGGAAATACGTCGCCCCTCGGAGGAAGTGCTGGTGGGAGCAAGTCCCGCTGTACTCAGTAATATGATGGAGCTTCGGGGTGTGGGAATCATCGATGTGTGTAGATTGTATGGTGCCGCCGCTGTCCGACCTGATAAACGGGTGGAATTAATCTTGCATTTTGAACACTGGGTGGAGGGCGCCGCCTATGACCGCCTGGGATTTGATGGGGAATGTCAGGATATCCTGGGGGTGAAGGTGCCATTTGTGCGTGTGCCTGTGGCGCCGGGACGGAACCTGGCGATGATTGTAGAGACCGCAGCCATAAACTTTCGGGCAAAGGCCATGGGATTGGATGTGGCCGCGGAAATTAACCAGCGGATTACCGATGCAATGAATCAGTCGAAGGACCCGACAACATAAGGGAGTGGAGAGCATGCTAGGTAAAACCTTAGGCTGTCATTGCGTGAACAGGACATGCTTCAGAATCAATGGCGCCGTGAACGACTGGAAACAATATTACCCGAGCTAATGGCAAAGGAAGAGCTTGATATGTGGATTCTGGTAACCAGGGAAGACAATGAGGACCCGGTTGCATCCTCACTTTTGCCGCCAGTCTTGTCGGGAGACCGGGGACTTGTGCATTCATCCCGGCTAAGCAGCGCCGAGGGATTGGCTGTGGCCTGGTTGGAGCAACGGACCAGAGCTGAAATGCAAGTGTATCCGCCACTAATCGAACTTGGCCACAAAATTATCGAAGAAGCATTCTCATCCTCAGTAGTTAAACCAGGACAGACCTTAATCGCAGATGTGGCCTGGTGGATGTGGCAAAAGCTCCGGGACTTGGGCTTGAAGGCTTGGTTCAGACCGATGGTGGCCCTAAATCGGCCCGGTGGTGCGGGAATGCAGTGGCAGGGTGTTATTGAGCGAGGGGATTTGCTCTTTTGCGATTTGGGGATCGGTACCTTGATCTAACAACCGATACCCAGCGCCAGGCATATGTCCTCAGGGCGGGCGAAACAGCGCCGCCGCGAGGATTGACTTCGGCTCTAGCCGCTTGCAATCGCGTCCAGGATATTGTATTAGCAGAGTGTAAGCCCGGGATTGAGCGGAAATGAAATCCTCAAACGTGTTCGCCGCCAGGCAGCGGAGGTACAAATTGAGGCCTATTTTAATCCGGTAGGCGCATATGGTCACGGACCGGGGGCACCTGTCGGTATTTGGAATTGCCAACAAGGCGTTCCTGGCCGCGGTGAGTGCCCGATTGCAGATAATTGCTGCTACGCACTGGAGTTATGTGTAGCGAAGCAGGTCTCAGAATGGTCTAAGACACTGACTCTGAACCTTGAGGAAACTGTGGCTATACTGGGCGGAAAAATGCAATTCCTCGCTGACAGACAGAGCGAGTTCTATCTTATATAAAAAAGGGCTACCCCGCTGGGGCGGCCCTTTTTTATTGACGCTTCAGATATGCGTTGCCAAACACCAGGAGCTTGTCTTTGACATGGACGCTGATCACATTTAGCGCTGTGTCAACGTCTGGTAGATAGTAATGGAGCTCATTATGCCGCATTTCCTCTTTTTCCTGATCCTTGAAAACCTCTGTATAAGTTTCGACAATGAAAATGTGGTTTTGTGTAAAGTAGCCTTCAAACTGGTGGTTGCGGATTTGATTTTTGGTATTGGGGTCCACAGTTTGCTCATGAATATTGAGCAGGCGATTGCCTACGATTCGTGCCTCGAGGGCGCCTTCATAGTCGGTTTGGCTGCCATCGGGTCTGAAAAGACGGTTTTTTATGGTGAGAATATCATTAATTATTTCAACCGCCACCTCAATTTCACCGGTCTGGGTTTTGCCACCGTCAATATTTACGTAGTTGGAAAGTGAGCCGCGCCAAGATGCGCTTTGATTTAAAAACGGGTTCCTTTCTGCCATAAGAATCCAACCTCCTTAATCCAAACTAAGTATATTGCATATGTCCGGATATGCCATGTCTATATTTTTACAAAACTATGTTACAGATTCTCGAAGTATTAGTGAAAATATTAACCCGCTTCAGGAAGGAAAACCATCTTTGTACATCGAAATATATGAAAGATATTTTTAATACTTTATGACAGGAGGTATGTGGGCTTGAGCAGAATTGTCGACCATCCGATTTTAAATTTTGGAGAAAAGCCTATGGTGCGCTTTAAATTCGAAGGCCGGGAACTTGAAGGCCGCGAAGGAGACACAATCGCCGCGGCGCTCCATGCCAATGGAATCAAGGTGCTTAGTCACAGTCGTCGCCATCATCGTCCCCGGGGCTTTTTTTGTGCAATCGGGCAGTGTTCGTCCTGTTTAATGGAAGTCAATGGTGAACCCAATGTTCGGGTGTGCATCGTGCCGTTGGAGGAAGGTATGGACGTTAAGTTGCAGCCCGCCACCGGAGGTGAGCTGAAATGGTAAACACTGATCTGTTAGTTGTCGGTGGTGGCCCGGCCGGCTTGGCTGCAGCCGATACAGCTGCTTCACTGGGTATAGATGTGCTTTTGGTGGACGAGGGACGCGCGGTAGGCGGTCAGTTGGTGAAACAGACCCATAAATTTTTTGGCTCTGGAGAGCACTATGCCGGCGTGCGCGGCATTGATATCCCCAAGCTGCTTAATCGTGAAGAAAACAGTCAGCGTGTCCGGATCCTTACAGACACTACTGTTGTCGGCTGTTATGAAGATGGTGTGGTTAGCGCCCTGACCGGTGAAGATAATTACTTTAAAATCAAGGCCAAGCGCGCTATTTTTGCCACTGGCGCCACCGAAAAGTTTTTGTCATTCCCGGGTAATGATTTGCCAGGTGTATATGGCGCTGGCGCAGTTCAGACCTTGATGAATCAGTTTGGCGTTATCCCCGGCAAGCGGGTGCTGATGGTCGGCGCCGGCAATATCGGGATTATAGTCAGCTACCAATTGCTGCAGGCAGGGGTTCCTGTGGCTGCTGTTGTGGAAGCTGCCCCTACAATTGGCGGTTATCTGGTCCACGCCTCAAAGCTAGCCCGGGCCGGAGTTCCAATTCTTACCCGTCACACTATTCTCGAAGCCCGGGGTAAGGATGCGGTTGAGTCGGCAGTTATTGCCCAGCTGGATGATAACTGGCAGGTTGTTCCCGGTACTGAGGAAGAGGTGGATGTGGATGTGGTCTGCCTGGCAGTCGGTCTTTCGCCGGTGGTAGATTTGCTGCGGCAGCTGGGCTGCGAAATGAAGTATGTGCCGGAGTTGGGCGGTCATGTGCCGATTCGGGACAAAAACCTGAAAACTGCCACTGGTTGGATTTATGTGGCTGGTGATGTGGCTGGTGTCGAGGAAGCTAGCGCTGCTATGGTAGAAGGTCGTCTTGCCGGTGCTGCTGCCGCTGCCGAGTTGGGCGCGGATAAGCAGGAGGCAGACACAGTTATTAGCCGTTGCCTGGCCAGCCTTGACGCTTTGCGAGGCGGTCCTGTGGGAGAAAAGATCCGTTCTGGAATTGCCAAACTGGAAGGGGGAGCTGTCAATGCTTAAGGCAACCGGTGTCGCCGGCCCCAAGGATTGGGAGGCAAAACTGCCTGACAGCCAGCGTCGTAAACAGGGACCGTATGTGGTCTTTGAATGTTTCCAGGAAATTCCCTGTAACCCATGTGAGCAGGCGTGTCCCCGGAACGCAGTGGCCATTGGCGAAGATATCAATACAATACCCTGTATCGATTATGGCCTTTGCAATGGTTGCGCTATCTGTGTCGCCCGCTGTCCTGGGCTGGCAATATTTGTCGTTGATGAAACCTATGCCGAAGGTTACGGAAAAGTTATGATTCCCTGGGAGTACAAGCCGTTGCCTGCCAAGGGTGATACGGTTACTGCCGTAGGCAGGGATGGTAAAGAAGTGTGTACCGCCGAGGTTGTTGAGGTACGCAATATAAAAAACCAGGACAGGACGGCTGTCATCGGTTTAAAGGTGCCGTTGGAGCATGTGAACGTTGTCCGGGGGATTAAGCTCGGGGGTGAAATTAATGGCTGATAAAGATGTAATCATTTGCCGTTGTGAAGATTTGACCCGGGAAGAAGTGCGCAAGCTGATTGAAGCCGGTTTTACCACCATTGAAGAAATCAAGCGTGTCAGTCGCTGCGGGATGGGTCCTTGCCAGGGGCGCACTTGTCACCAATTGCTGGTGCGGGAAATTGCCTCGATTACCGGGCAGAGTGCAGAAGAAATTGCGCCTGCTGTTGCCCGGCCCCCAATCAAGGGTGTCAAACTGGGGACACTCCTGAAGGAGGCTGAGTCACATGAATAAAAATACAGCTGAAGTCGTCATTATCGGCGGTGGGATAATCGGCTGCGCCACCGCATATTATCTGGCTAAGGCCGGGGTAACCGATGTCGTTGTGGTGGAGCGAAACTACCTGTCCAGCGGGTCCACCGGTCGCTGCGGCGCAGGTGTCCGTCAGCAGTGGGGCCTGAAGATGAATTGTCTTCTGGCCAAGGAAAGCATCCGCGCTTTTGAAACTCTGAATGAAGAATTAGATACAGGATTTGATATAGAGTTCAAGCAAAAGGGCTATTTGATGCTGGCCTATAACGAAAAGATGGTGGAGCAGTATAAGAAGAATGTCGCGCTGCAACAATCCTTGGACATTCCAGTTAAACTAATTACTCCGGATGAGGCCAAGGAGATCGTGCCGCATCTGAACACCGATGGTTTGCTGGCAGCCACCTTCTGCCCCACCGATGGTCATATTAATCCATTTACGGCAACAATCTCGTACGCTGAGGCGGCCAAACGTCTGGGTGTGCGGGTAATGACCTATACCGAAGTTACCGGTATTGAGGTGGAAAATAACAAGGTGGTGGCAGTGAACACCAGCAATGGAAAAATTCACACCAACAAGGTGTTCAATGCGTCCGGCGGTTATTCCAGGGAAGTCGGGGCAATGGCGGGGGTTGAACTGCCAACCCATCCTGAGCGTCACCAAATTCTCGTTACCGAGCCGGTTGCACGCCTGCAGGACCCAATGGTTATCTCCCTGCAGCACGGGTTCTATTGTCAGCAAACACCCCACGGCAGCTTCGTGATGGGCTTTGGCGACCCCAACGAGCTCAAAGAGCATGTGGTCACATCTTCCTGGAATTTCATGGAGGAGATGGCCGAAAAGGTGTTACCGGTGCTGCCGCCTCTGGCTGAGCTCCGGGTTGTACGCCAGTGGGCGGGGCTCTATAATATGAGTCCCGACGCCCAACCGATTCTCGGTGAAATGCCGAATCTCCAAGGATTTTTCAATGCAGTTGGTTTCAGTGGCCACGGCTTTATGCTGGCTCCGGTTACTGGCATGTTGATGGCCGAGTTGATGAGCGGCCAAGAGCCACACTTGGACATCAAGCCACTGTCCATCGAGCGCTTTGAAAAGGGAGAATTGCTTCGGGAACCTTCTGTTGTATAAAAAACGGGTCTGCATTGGCAGGCCCTTTTTTTATCGGTATCATAGCAATGACCGTTGGCAATGCTATAGTTAAGGAGGTGCGGACAATTGATTCATGCTGAAGTTTCACTATATCCACTGAAAACAAATCAGGCCAGTGATGTAATTAACAATTCGATTGATGCCTTGGGATCTCAGGGTGTCCAATATTCGGTTGGGTCCATGAGCACCCATCTTCACGGCAATGAAGAGCAGGTTTGGCAAGGATTGCAGCAAATGTTCCAGAATGCCAAGAAATCTGGGGAAGTGAGCATGGTAATCACGATCACCAATGCTGCCGACTAAAAACACCCTCAAAGGGTGTTTTAAACTTTATCTGTTCTTAGTTGACAACCAAGGGGAAAAGGAGGATAGTATATTTTAGTTGAGTAACTGGGAGCGGTGGTATAGTGAAAAGGATTACCTTGGCAGATTTATATTTGTTGATTGTAGCGATGATTTGGGGCGCAAACGTGGCTGTGGTTAAGTCCGCGCTGGAAGAGTTGGGCCCTCTGCCCTTTAATTCACTGCGTTTTTTGATTGCCACGGTGCTTAGCTGGCTGCTCCTGGCCGCCACCGGCAATCTGAGCCTGCCCCGGCGGCAAGATATTCCCCGTTTGCTTGTGCTTGGCCTCACGGGGCATATGCTATACCAGGTTCTGTTCATTTCCGGGATTAACCTCACCAGCGCCGGCAATACCGCATTGCTATTGGCGACAATTCCCATTTGGGTAACGGCGTTGGCTGCCTTACTGGCGCCGAGGTTTCCACCAAGCAGACCTGGTTGGGGATCGGCATCTCAATAGCAGGGATTGCCCTGGTGACAATTGGCGGTGGCCAAAAACTGGAGCTGGGCGCTTCCTGGCGGGGGGATTTAATGGTTGTTGCCGGAACTTTTTTTTATAGCTGGTATACTTTGAACAGCAAAGTATTGCTGAGCCGTTATTCACCGCTACAGTTTACCACCTGGACGATGACCTTCGGTTCTATTGCTTTGCTATTGTTTTCAACGTCGGCCCTTATACGTCAAGACTGGGCCGCTGTTGGGATGATTGGTTGGGGAGGGCTTGCCTACTCGTCTGCGTTGGCGATTGTCCTGGGATACTACATTTGGATAAACGGGGTGAAAAAGCTGGGGGCTGGCAGGACTGCTATATATAATAACCTGACGCCGGTCTTTGCCATGATTACCGGCTGGCTTGCCTTGGGCGAAGGTGTGTCGTTATTGCAATTGGCGGGAGCGGCACTGATTGTTACCGGATTATATACCGCCCGCACCGCAAAGGCTAAACCGAGCGGGCAGCAGCTGATAATCCCGCAAAAATCTCTATCTTGACTTGACTTTTGCATAGCTGCTGCAGTATGATTATATATAACCCAATACAGTCATCGGCTGTGAAGGGGAGGAGTACGGTGGTTAGTCGCCGCTAAGAGAGGAGAATCATTGGCTGCAAGTTCTCCCGGCAGACCCATCGGAATGTCGCCCCGGAGCCAGCGCTTCTCTGCGCCGGGCCTTGTGCCCGTTATCAACGAGAGATTCCGCATTTTTTCGGAAAATAAGGTGGTACCGCGAGCCCTTCGCCCTTATGGCGATGGGCTTTTTTGATTTTAAAGGAGGTTGATTTGAATGGATAAAATGAGCACTGCATACAATCCGGCGGAAATTGAACCGCGTCTGCGGGAATACTGGCAGGACAAATTCAAGGCACCGGATAATCCTGAGGGAGAAACATTTTCAATTGTGATGCCGCCGCCAAATGTCACAGGCGCATTGCACATGGGCCATGCCATGGATAATACACTGCAGGATGTCCTCACCCGGTGGAAGCGGATGCAGGGCGTAGCCACGCTTTGGCTGCCGGGCACTGACCACGCGGGCATTGCCACCCAGATCAAGGTGGAAGAAAAATTGCGTGAAGAGGGCTTGAGTCGTCATGATCTCGGCCGCGAGGAGTTTATTGACCAGGTCTGGAAGTGGAAAGAAGAGTATCACGGACGGATTATTAGTCAGCTTGAACAGATAGGGATTTCCTGCGACTGGTCCCGGGAGCGGTTTACCCTGGATGAGGGATGTTCCCGGGCGGTCAGAGAAGTATTTGTCCGGCTCTATGAGAAGGGTCTGATTTATCAGGGTGAGTACATGGTCAACTGGTGTCCCCGCTGCCAGACTGCGATCTCCGATATCGAGGTTGAGCACCAGGATGCCGAAGGTAGTCTCTGGCATATCAAATATCCGTTGGCAGACGGCTCCGGACAGCTTGTAGTGGCCACCACCCGGCCGGAGACGATGTTGGGGGACACTGCCGTGGCAGTGCATCCGGAAGATGAGCGGTATCAGGATTTCGTCGGTAAAGAAATTTTGTTGCCGGTTATGGAACGCCGGATACCCGTGATTGCCGACGAACATGTGGACCCCGAGTTTGGCACCGGCGCAGTAAAGGTGACGCCGGCCCATGATCCCAATGATTTTGAAATCGGGCTCCGCCATCAGCTACCCCATGTGGTGGTTATTGATCCCACTGGAAAAATGACTGGGGCCACAGGTAAGTATGAAGGAATGGACCGCTATCAGTGCCGCAAGCAATTGCTGGCGGATCTCGAGGCGGCTGGCTGGCTGCTGGATACTGAGAGCCACCAGCATGCCGCTGGGCATTGCCAGCGGTGTGAAACAATTGTTGAGCCTTTGGTTTCCAAGCAATGGTTTGTCAAGATGAAACCCCTGGCTGAGCCGGCAATCGAGGCGGTAAAAAGCGGTGACATCCGCTTTGTTCCCAGTCGATTCGAAAAGATTTATTTCAACTGGCTGGAAAATATCCGCGATTGGTGTATTTCCCGGCAAATCTGGTGGGGTCACCGTATCCCTGCCTGGTACTGCCAGTGCGGGGAAACTATCGTATCCACTGAAGAGCCGACTGCCTGCAGCAAATGCGGCAGCAATGACCTGTGTCAGGATGAGGATGTGCTGGACACCTGGTTCAGTTCTGCGCTCTGGCCCTTCTCAACCATGGGCTGGCCCAATGAGACGAGCGATTTGCAAAAGTATTTTCCCACCAATGTTTTGGTCACCGGTTATGACATCATCTTTTTCTGGGTCGCCAGAATGATTTTCACCGCCCTTGAGTTTACCGGTCAGGCCCCGTTTAAAGATGTATATATCCACGGATTAATTCGCGATGAACAGGGGCGCAAAATGAGCAAGTCCTTGGGCAATGGCATCGATCCCCTGGAAATGATCAAGGAATATGGCGCCGATACCTTGCGGTTTACACTTCTGACCGGCGCTGCCCCTGGCAACGATATCCGCTTCCAGCAGGATAAAGTGGAGGCGAGCAGAAACTTCGCCAACAAAATCTGGAATGCCTCCCGGTTTGTGTTGATGAACCTGGAAGGGGAAGTTGAGCCAATCAACGATGCGGATTTGGATTTCGCCAGCCGCTGGATTCTGGAACGCTATAACAAAACGATTACTGCGGTAACAAATAACCTTGAGAAGTATGAACTGGGCGAGGCGGCCCGGGTAATCTACGAATTTTTATGGAACGAATACTGTGACTGGTATATCGAGGCGGCAAAGTTAGGCCTGGCAGGGGATGCCAAGGCCCGGAAACTGACCCAGGCAGTTTTGAAGAAAGTGCTGACCGGCGCTCTCCAGCTCCTGCATCCGATAATGCCATTCATCACCGAAGAAATATGGCAGCAATTGGAGCCCGGCTCCATTGCCCTGTCCCAATGGCCCCAAGCGGCCGGAAATTACGATGGCAGTGCGTTTCGGAAGGTTATGGAGCTGGTGCGGGCAGTTCGCAATATCCGCAGCGAGCTAAACATCAGTCCCGGCAAAAAAATTCCGGCCTGGCTCTATGTGGAATCAGATGCTGATTACTATGAGCTGGGGGAACTGGTTTGTCACCTGGGAAGGGTCTCTGAGTTTAAAGTAATCGCAGCCGGCGAGAAGCCCCGGGAAGCCGTGGGGCGGACTCTTGGTTTTGGCGAAGTGCTGGTACCTTTGGCAGGCGTTATCGACATCGATCAGGAAATCGCCCGTCTGGAGAAGGAAACGGGAAGCTTGGACTTTGAGGTGGAGCGGCTTGAGAAGAAACTGGCTAATCCCGGCTTCACTGGCAAGGCGCCGGCGGCGGTTATCGCCAAAGAACAGGAGAAGCTTCGCGATTATCAGGCCAAGCGGCAGCTTGTAATCGAACGGCTTGCCCAGATGAAGGATGTCGGACCGAACAATGGATAACCCTCTGGGCTGGTTGGAAAGCCTGCCGCGCTACAGCCAGATCCGCTACAACTTGTTCCGGTTTAACCGTCTGCTGGTTCATTTTGAACTTGACTATCGTCAGCTGCCTGTGTTTGTGCTCACCGGCAGTAATGGTAAAGGCACCGCGGCTGTGACTCTGGCGGGAATATTAAAAGAGGCCGGTTTCAACCCCGGCCTTTACACCTCTCCCCATTTATACCGGTTCAATGAGCGAATCAGTGTTGCCGGTCAAGAAATCGGCAGCGAGGAGCTAAATGCTCTGCTAAGTGATATCCGAAATAATCTACCTGTGCTGCCGGTAATGTATGGAGGCTGGATTCATTCCGAGATTCTTACTTTGGCTGCACTGATGCACTTCCGCAACTCCCGGGCTGATGTCCTGGTTTTGGAAGCGGGACTGGGAGGACGCTTGGATCCTGTGAATTTATTTCCCCAACCCCTGGCAGTTGGCATCACCTCTATTTCTTTGGAACATAAGGGCATCCTGGGCGAGACTGAGGCGGAGATTGCCGGAGAAAAGGCGGGGTGCATAAAGCGAGGACGGCCACTGGTGACCGCCGCTGACGGCGCTGCCCTGGCGGTGATTGCCCGCCGGGCCAGGTTGATGGGTGCCAAACTCATAACTTGGAACCAGGATTTCCGCTGGGATACGGAGCTGGTTTTACCCGACCGCACTATTGCTCCTTGTGATACTCCTCTGACCGTGGCCGCGCGGCAGAATCGGGCACTGGCTGCCTGTATGGCTGTACAGGCATTTCCAGAGCTGCCGACGGCCTGCCTCAGTAAGCTTAATGATTATTCATTGCCCGGCCGGTTCGAGATAGTTGATGGCAGCCCGCCGATTGTCCTGGATGTTGCCCATAATCCCGAAGCGATTACCAATTTGTTGCAGGGACTGAAGCGACGCTATGGCGCTGCCCGGATTGGGTTTGTGTTTGGAGCTTTGAGTGACAAACCTATAGAGCCAATGCTGAAGTTGCTGGCGGACACGGGACCGGTGTGGTTTGCGCCGGTTGCAGATGCCCGTGGCGCAAAGCCCCTGGCTTCTCCTGGCGTGGCGGCTGTAAATTCGGTGGCGCAGGGGCTTGAGGCCGCAGAACTGCACCGCCCCGACGTCATCTGTGTTACCGGTTCATTCAGTGTCGTTCGACAGGTGCGCCCGTTATTGTAAACGGGATTTGATTTTGCTAGAATGAGTTAAGGTCTGGTGGAGGTGAGACGGTTGGACAAAGTAATTAGTTTCAGCACCGGTTCCAGGATTTACTATCGCCTGGGAACACATTTTTACTATAAGAACAATATGGATAAGGCCCTCAGCTACTACCAACGGGCGTTGGCTGTGGACCCGGAAAACCCGATTAACCATTTTAATGTCGCTTGCTTGCTGAGCGAGTTGGGAAAATACCGGGAATCCAGCCGGATCTTCAAAAAAATTCTGGCTGATATGGACTCCGATTTTAATGAGTCGCTTTTTTGGTTGGCGATGAACCACGGCCAGATGCACCAATACCGGGAGGCCCATCGTTTCTTGAAAGAGTATCTTGATCGGGAGCCAGATGGCGAGTACAGTCAGCAAGCCGAGGAGATTATCGATTACCTTCGTTTAGAGACGCCCCAATTGACAGATGCCCAGAGGGATAAGATTGACCACTTATGCCATCAAGGCATTGAGTTGGTCAGTCAAGGCGACATCTCCGGCGCGGTTGATTGTTTTTTTAAGGCTAGCAAGATAGAGCCGGAGTTGGCGGTGCCAAGGAACAACCTTGCCCTGGCCTGGTTTTACCTCGGCGACTTACAGAAGGCAATCTCCGAGACAATTGCAGCATTGGCGATAGAGCCGGATAATATTTATGCCAACTGCAACCTGGCAATCTTCTGCCACGCCGCCAACGACGAATTGGCTGTCCGGCGTCAACTACGGGTTTTGAATAATCTGTACAGTGATGACCCTGATGACCTGCTGAAACTGGGCACTACTTACGGTCTGTTGGGGAAAGACCAGCGGGCATACAATATTTTTTCCGCGATGATCGACCAGGGGGTAAAGAGCTTTGAATTGTCTTTGCTTCTGGCTGTTTCGGCTCATAATTCCGGGCGGAGCAAGCTGGCTGTGGAGCTGTTGGATCAGCTTCAATCACAGTTTCCGGACAATCCTTATGCCCGGGCATACCGAAACCGAGTGCTGCGGGGGCGGAAGCCGCTTCCATATCATTTACGGATTCCCAATCGCCTGTTGTCCAAGGCGTTGGAAGCCGAAGAGCTGACGCCAGCCGTGGTGGCAGCACTCAAACGCAATCGCAGTTTATGGCCACATTTGCTCTGGATTGCCAAGAGCGGCAACCTCAGCACCCAGGCCAGGATTACTGAGGTGTTCCTGAAGCTCAATGAACCCCCTTTATTGACTAAATTGGCGGCGTTTATTTATCAGCCGGATGTTCAGTTTCTTTGTCGGAAGGGAATTTTCTGCGCTCTTGCTGAACAGGAAATTCCGCTATGGCGCAAAGAACTGCGTCCCGATAAGCTGGACGGCAGCCGGAATCGGGTTCTGGAACTGGCCCTGGAAGCTGCAGTGGCGGAAAATTACAGTTTCAACCATTGGTATCAAATCTACCTTGTATGGCAGCGGTTTTGCAGATTGCATCAGCCGGTTATTCGCAATCCGGAGCTGTGGAAAGTCGCCTTGCTTAACTTTGTGCGGGGGGAACACACCGATGTTGCCGGTCTTGCCCGTAAGCACGAGCTGAACTCAACATCATTGCGTCACGTGCTGAAACGGCTTGCCGAGTGCATGGCGGATATATAAAGACTAACCCGCGAGAGGCTCGCGGGTTAGCTTATGGCCTGCCCAACCCAATTGAGGGGGGTGACGCTCTGGTTTTCCAGGTGCGGGGCAGCGAGGAACCGAATAAAATTGTCAAAGCAGTCGACGAGGGCAGATTCAATTTCAGGGTTCGGTGTTATTCCGTCCTCCCACCACCAGTTTTTGATAATCAACGCGCCGGTTTTTTTGTCGCGGGTCGGCTCAAAGCGGGCGATAAACCGGTCACCATAAAGCACTGGCAGCACGTAATAACCGTATTCGCGTTGGGCGGCAGGTTTATAAACTTCCCAGCGATAACTAAACCCGAAGAGCGCTTTAACAAGATTGCGGTCCCAAAGTAAATTGTCTAGGGGTGCAATAATAGCCGCCTGGGGGGTGGTGTCGCAACGGTAGTCCAGAAGCTCTAAAGCTTCTTTTTTTGTGTACAGTTCGTGTTTGATACCGGGAACAGAAACGGGCAGAATCTCCTTTTTGGAACGCAGCCGGGCGAAGGCGGCGTTTCGTTCCTGGGCTGTTATCCGCATGCCCAGCCAGGCGTCGCTGCCCCGGTTCCACAGCAATCCGACGCTGCCGATGCGCCGGAGAACATACCAGTCGTGATAGTCTGCGTCGTCGGGATGGGGGTCTGGGGCTGTTACGATGTCCGCAGGCAGGTGTTTATGGGCGAAATCATAATATTTGCGGGTATGGCTTTTATGGTGGACAAGCAGCTCGCCCTGGAAGTAGGCACTCTCCAAGGCTGCTCTGGCCAAACGGGCGGGTGCCCAGTACCAGTCCACCGTAGCACCGAAGTCCAGATCCCGGGAAGAAAGGGGGCCCCGGCTGGACAGCTCTTGGCGAATTTTCGGTAACACCGCTTGGATTTGTGAATGTGAGCGAATTTGTGTGCCCAGGCGCGCTCGCTGCCGGGCAAAATATGGCCAGTCTGCAGCAGGATAAATGGACATGTTTTTGTCCCAGTGATCCACTAATTTTCGGTCTTTGTACAATAATTGGCGGAGCAACGGGGGCTGATAATCCTTGATTCTTGCCTGTAAGACCAAGTTATGATTAAAGCCGGCAACATTGATTGGGTCGTATTGAATGCATCCGACCCGGGTCAGATAGTCTAAGATTGCTTGCTTCCCTTTGTATGAACGGGGGGGCAGTAATTGCTGCCAGGCCAACATAAGTCGTTTTGCCTGGCTGGTGCTGATACTGTAAGCTTTCATCTCCCGACTCCTTTGCTGCTGATATCGCCATCATACCCGAACAGATGTTCATGGTCAACGGTTCATTTTTTTTAGTTTCCGGGAATATGGTTAAAAGGGGGTGTGCTGGTTATGTTCAAAGGCGAATGCAGCTTTCGGGGCGGGGTAATGAAAGTGAGTTATACGCCACGGAAATTCAACGGCTTTAGACCTGCTTTGCTGGGCAATCGCTACCGTGGGCTGATGATCATAACGGCTGCAGGACTCTGGGTATGGGACTACATTCTATTCGCGGGACTTGTGCTGGCCCTGACGCTTGCCTGGAGTCTGTTTGCCTCGGCCCGGGGGCAGTGGCGGCGACAATTATCCAAACAGCGATTGCTGCAGATGGCGGCCCGGGGAGCTGCTCCAGAGGAAGGCACCGATGACCCGATAATTATTTGGCAGTATGTAGGGGCCGCACTGTCTGGCGAATATTGGTTATCGGCCATCTCCTGGCTGGAGCGGCTGCCGGACAGCGAGGAGCGTGATTATTGGCTGGCGGTGGCTTGGATGGGGAAGGGCGATTATCAAGCTGTTTTGCAGATGTGCCCGGCGCGCCCAGACATTCGCTGGCTGGCTCTAAAAGTGCAGGCTTTATACCGCCTGGAAGCAGGGAAAAAACTGCTTTTGGCATTGCGCTCAGCACGGCAATTGCGGGTCGATAAACGAACGTCCGACGAATGGATATATTTACGGGGGGCGGGATATTATTTTATGAAAGATTTCAAGCCCGCCCGCAATTTACTGGCTGGAATAGTAAAGAAACACGGGGCAGATTACGGCCGTGCCACCGAAATGCTCGCTGAAATAGAGGGGTGGGTAAAATGAGAAAGTTACTTATTGTTCTGTTGATAATTCTCCTTGCAGGTTGCCGGCCTGGGACTGAGCCGGTAACTACCGACAAGAAACTGCCAATCTATTCAGTTGCCCGTGAAGATAACAAGTTGGCAATCTCCTTTGATGCTGCCTGGGGAATCGAGTATACAGAGCAGATTCTGGACACTCTCGATGAGTACGGGATAAAGACTACTTTTTTCGTTGTTCAGTTCTGGGTGGAAGATTACCCGGAGATGGCACAAATGATTGTAAACCGTGGTCACGAGATCGGTAATCATTCGGCCACCCATCCCGAGATGGGTAATTTGAGTCCAACTCAGATTAAGGAAGAAATAATGTCCACCCACAAGACAATTTATGAAACAACAGGCTTTGAACCATGTTTGTTTCGACCGCCCTTTGGCCACTACAGTGATCAACTGCTTGAGACAATGGAGGACTTGGGTTATTACACCATTCAATGGGACGTTGATTCGCTGGATTGGAAGGAAAGGGGAGTGGAAGATATTGTCCAGCGGGTGCAAGCCCAGGCCGGTCCCGGCTCAATTATCTTATTCCACAATAATGCCAAATACATTGCCCAGGCGTTGCCACTATTGTTGGACTACTTCTCTGAGAGAGACTATCATGTTGTCCCTATTTCAGAGTTAATATACAAAAATAACTATTACATCGATCATGAAGGGCGGCAACATAAAAAATAACCAAAATAGGTTGTCAATTGGCTAAACGGGTTGTATAATGGAGTGGAGTTAAGTGAAATAATTCACTAAGTGCCCGGGTAAGGCGCCGTATCTGGGTTATTCAAGTTGCGCAGGAAGGGTTTTAGACAGCTGGTGACGAAATTAAGAGGGTCATGTTATTTTTAATTGTTGTTCTGTTTCCAACCAATTTTTGCGTCAAAAAGACGTAGTTTGCACAGGGAGGGCCAGAAAAAATGGGAACTTGCAAATGTGAACATCAGCTAGAGCAGATTATTTCCGACTATGCAGGCAGGAAGGGAGCATTGATTCCTGTCTTGCAGAAAGCACAAGAACTTTATGGTTACTTACCTAAAGACGCCATGCGCCGTGTTGCAGATGGGTTAAAGCTTCCCCTCAGTCAGGTATACGGTGTCGCCACCTTTTATGCTCAGTTTCATCTTAATCCCCGGGGGCGGAATATTATTCGTGTTTGTCTGGGGACCGCATGTCATGTGCGTGGCGCCGCCAAAATCCTGGATAAAATTCAAACTGAACTGGGTGTTGGTGCCGGCGAGACTACAGAGGATTTACGTTATACCATAGAACCAGTGGCATGCATTGGCGCTTGTGGTCTTGCACCGGTGCTGATGGTCAATGATGACACCCACGGTCGTCTGACCACAGACAAAATTCCTGAACTGCTCAAACAGTATGAGTAGCACAAAGTGATAAAGTCAACAAGATTTAGGCTGGGAGGGAAAAATTTTGGAACGGATAAAATCGCTGGCTGATTTGAAGAAAATCCGTGAACAACAGCAAAAGATTCATGAGCCTGAGAAACTTGAGCAGGTAAATGTTATTATCGGAATGGGAACCTGCGGGATTGCGGCCGGGGCCAGGAATGTGCTTGCAGCCGTTAAAGACGCCGTTGCAGAGCATGGCCTCCAGGTCAATATTATTGAGACAGGCTGTATTGGCATGTGCGAATATGAACCCCTGCTGGATATCCAGCTTGTCCCTGAAGAACGTATTACCTACGGCCAGGTTACGCCGGATTTGGCACGCAAGATTATTGCCGACCACATTGCCAACGGGCAGATAGTTTATGACGCAGCAATTGCCCGCCTGACCAGGGAGGATTGAGAATGGTGGAAAAACAGTTTGTTCCCAAGTATAAAGAGCTGGATTTTTACAGCAAGCAAAAGCGGATAGCCCTGCGTAATTGTGGACGTATTAATCCAGAGCGGATAGAAGAGTATATCTGGCGTCAGGGCTATGAGGCCCTGGGCAAAGTCCTGACTTCCATGGACCCTGATGCAGTTATCGAGGAAGTTGTCACTTCCGGCTTACGGGGCAGGGGTGGCGGTGGATTCCCTACCGGGCTAAAATGGAAGTTTGCCAAACAAAGCCCGGGAGCAAAGAAATTTGTTATCTGCAACGCCGATGAAGGCGACCCCGGCGCGTTTATGGATCGTAGCATCCTAGAAGGAGATCCCCATGCTTTGATAGAGGGGATGATCATTGCCGGTTATGCAATGGGCGCCGACGAAGGCTATATTTACGTGCGGGCTGAATACCCGTTGGCCATCAAGCGTTTGCGGATTGCTATCGAACAAGCGGAAGCTTTGGGTTTGCTGGGCGAAGATATTTTTAGTAGTGGCTTCGATTTCAAGTTGCAAATTAAGGAAGGGGCAGGGGCGTTTGTCTGCGGAGAGGAGACCGCGTTGATGGCCTCAATTGAAGGGCACCGTGGCATGCCCCGACCCCGGCCGCCGTTTCCAGCCCAGCGCGGCCTGTGGGACAAGCCTTCCAATATCAACAATGTCGAGACTTTCGCCAATGTGCCTCAGATTTTGCTGCAGGGCGGTGAATGGTTTGCCAGCATCGGTACTGAGAAAAGCAAGGGGACCAAGGTCTTTGCGCTAACCGGAAAAATCAAAAATACAGGCCTTGTAGAAGTCCCCATGGGCATAAAGCTGCAGGAAATAATTTTCGAGATTGGCGGCGGTATTTCTTCCGGGAAAGAGTTTAAGGCTGTCCAAATCGGCGGACCATCAGGGGGCTGTATTCCCAGCGAACTCCTGGACTTGCCTGTAGATTATGATTCGCTGCTGGAGGCGGGGGCGATGATGGGGTCAGGCGGTTTGGTGGTCATGGACAGCGAGACCTGCATGGTGGATTTGGCCCGTTTTTTCCTTAATTTCACCCAGAGTGAGTCCTGCGGTAAGTGCACACCCTGTCGTGAAGGCACTAAACGTATGCTGGAAATCCTTACCCGGATTACCGAAGGTGAAGGACAGCCTGAGGATATCGATGTCCTGGAATCCTTAGGCAATACGATTAAACAGACATCACTATGCGGATTGGGCCAGACTGCGCCTAACCCGGTGCTCAGCACCCTGCGTTATTTCCGTCATGAATATGACGCTCATATTAAAGATAGAAAATGTCCAGCCGGTGCGTGTACGAACCTTTTGAGTTATTATATCGAAGATAACTGTAAAGGATGTACGCTGTGTAAAAAGGTGTGTCCAGTTGACGCAATTTCCGGCAATGTGAAGGAAGTGCACCTCATCGATCAAGAAATTTGTATCCAGTGCGGCGCATGTTTTGAGGCTTGTAAGTTTAGCGCCATCAGCAAAGGTTAGGGGTGAATAACTTGAGCGAAATCAAACTTCAGATTAACGATACTGTCGTGAAAGTGGCCCCGGGGACCACTGTGCTGGAGGCGGCTCGCCAGGCAGGTGTAGATGTGCCAACCCTCTGTCATCATGCAAACCTCACCGGGGCCGGGGCCTGCCGAATGTGCGTGGTGGAGATAGAAGGGATGCGGAATCTACCTGCATCTTGTGTGCAGCCTGTTGCCGACGGCATGAAAGTAAATACCGAATCGGAATCGGTTGTGCGGGCAAGGCGGGATATTCTCGACTTGATGCTGGCCAACCATCCTTTAGATTGTTTGACTTGCGAGTCTGCCGGCGCCTGCAAGCTTCAGGATTATTGTTATCGCTACAATGTCACTGAGTCCAGTTTAACTGGTGAAACCAGCGACAGGGATGTTCATGCTTGTAATCCCTTTCTGGAGCGGGACTACCGAAAGTGTATCCTCTGTGGTCTTTGTGTTCGGGCCTGTGCCGAAGTTCAGGGAAATAACGCCATTGACTTTGCCCGTCGCGGATTTTCGTCTACGATAGCTGCGCCATTTAATGAAGAGCTGGAGGGTGGCGGCTGTACCTTCTGTGGTCACTGCGTGGATCTGTGTCCCACAGGCGCCCTCAGTCCAAGGGTCGGCAAGGGTCTGGGGCGGGCCTGGGAAAAGCAGCGTGTGCTGACAACCTGTTCGTACTGTGGCGTGGGCTGCGGGCTGTATCTGGAAGTTAAGGATGACAAAGTTGTGGGTGTGGCGCCTGCCTTTGACGCTCCTGTGAACAAAGGACATCTTTGTGTCAAAGGTCGGTTTGGCTGGGATTTCATTCACAGCAATAAACGCTTGCAAACTCCGCTGGTTAAGAAGAATGGGCGCTTGGAACCTGCTTCCTGGGATGAGGCCCTGGATTTGGTTGCGGCGAAGCTTGGTGACACCGTCAGTGACCATGGAGCTGATGCAGTTGCTGTGCTCAGTTCCGCCCGGTGCACCAATGAAGAAAATTACCTTATGCAAAAGTTTACCCGGGAGGTGTTGGGCACAAACAATATTGACCATTGTGCCCGGCTCTGACACGCTCCCACCGTGGCCGGTCTGGCCACAGTGCTGGGCAGCGGGGCGATGACCAATAGTATCAAAGATGCTGTTGGGGCAGATACGATTATGATTTTAGGGTCAAATACCACTGAAGCCCATCCGGTTATCGGCGCCAAGATTAAACGTAATCTTCGTGAGGGTGGCAAACTGGTTGTGGTTGATCCCAGGCGCACCGAAATTGCAGAACTTGCAGATGTGCATTTGCAAATTAAGCCGGGTACTGATGTGGCTGTGTTGAACGCGCTTCTCCACGTAATTGTCGAAGAAGATTTGCTGGACAAAGAATATATCGACCAGCATACCGAGAGCTTTGTGGCTGTTAAGGAAAATGTCCAGGCCTATACACCAGAATATGTGGCAGAAATTGCAGGGGTAAACGCTGACGACATTCGGGCCGCTGCAAGATTGTATGGCGCTGCCGAAACCGCAGCAATTTTCTACACCATGGGGATCACTCAGCATACCAATGGTACCGATAATGTCCGGGCAATAGCCAACCTGGCCATGGCCACTGGTAATCTTGGAAAACCCGGAACAGGTATCAATCCCTTGCGAGGACAGAATAACGTACAGGGTGCTTGCGACATGGGCGCTTTACCCAATGTGCTTCCTGGCTATAAGCCGGTTCAGGGGAATCCCGGCAAGACGGTAGGTGAGATGTTTACTGCTGCGAATGCAGGCAGCATCAAAGCTATGTACATTGTGGGGGAAAACCCAGCCCTCAGTGACCCTGATGCCAATCATGTAAAAGAAAGTTTGCAAAACCTGGATTTCCTGGTGGTTCAAGATATTTTCCTCACCGAGACTGCCGAACTGGCTGATGTTGTACTGCCTGCTGTAAGTTTTGCGGAAAAAAACGGCACCTTTACCAATACCGAACGCCGGGTGCAATTGGTGAGAAAAGCGATATCACCGGTTGGCGGAAGTCGTCCCGACTGGCAGATTGTTACTGAGATAGCGCGTCGGCTGGGGGCCGATTGGCAGTACCAAACCGCTGAACAAGTGTTTGCGGAAATCGGCGCGGTTAATTCGGCATATGCCGGTCTCAATTATGAACGTTTGTCTGCAGGCGGAATTTCCTGGCCATGCCTGGATTCTGACCATTCCGGGACACCAATTCTACACGCCAACGGACCAGCCCGGGGCAAAGGACAATTTTCGGTCGTTGCCCACGTTGGTTCAAAGGAACAGCCAGATGCTGAATATCCCTTTATTCTCACCACTGGCCGGATTCTCTACCATTACCATACCGGAACAATGACAAGAAACACTAGTGCCTTGAGCGAGCACCGTCCCATGGAGCTTGTGGAGATTCACCCCCAGACTGCGGCAAAACTGAACGTAGAAGATGGAGAATTGGTAAAAATCAGTTCCCGCCGAGGCTCAGTAGAGGCAGCTGTGAAAGTGTCTCAGCGGGTAAGCGAAAACTTAGTGTTTATGACCTTCCATTTCCGTGAGTCTGCAGCAAATGTGCTAACCAATCCTGCTGTGGATAAAACTGCCAAAACACCCGAACTAAAAGTCGCAGCTGTTCGAATTGAAAAATTGTAAAATTTTTAATTTCAGGCGGTTACAATAACCGCCTGTTTCTTTTGTTGCTATGGTCGATGCATCATGTTAAAATTGTTACAGATTGCACTTTTCACAAGGAGGGAAATGTATGACAGGTAAACTGCAGCGGATACCTGATGTGGTAATTCGCCGCCTACCCGTCTATCTGCGTTATCTGCAGCAATTGCACAGCTATGATGTTGATACTGTATCCTCACAGCAGATGGGCCATGATTTGAACCTGAATCCCGCGCAGATTCGTAAAGACCTTTCAATATTCGGTGATTTTGGTGTCAAGGGAATGGGATACCGGGTCAATGAGTTGGCGGAAAAGCTCGCTGGCATCCTGGGCTTGGACAAGGAGATACCCATCGTTCTGGTTGGTGTTGGTAATCTAGGTGCGGCCCTTTGTCGCTATAACCGCTATCAGCAAACCACCACCAAAATTATTGGTTTGTTTGATGGCCATCCGTCAAAGGTTGGCCAGGTTCACGGCTCGTTGGAAGTGCGCCCGATGGAAGAGTTGTCTGGGTTTATTCAGGATAACGATGTCCGTCTGGCAATTATTGCAGTTCCTGGCACTGCTGCCCAATCAGTGTGCGACGTATTAGTGGCCTCCGGAATCAAAGCAATTCTAAACTTCGCACCGGTATTACTGCAGGCTCCAGAAAGCGTTCGGATTCAAAATTCTGACGTAACCACCGAGCTGCAGGCGCTAGCCTATTATTTGTAGTTTGGCAGGAGTTTGTTTGCCAGCCGACGAAATTATAGTTATGGTTTGAGCATGCACTATGAGGAGGAACCGCAGTGACACCGTACAGGCGTGAGCGGGACTTGCTGGGAGACAGGGATGTACCTCAGGATGTGTATTATGGTATCCAAACAGCAAGGGCCGCTGATAATTTCCCGATTACCGGATATAAACCACATCGACAAATGATCTTTGCGTTAGCGCATGTTAAGATGGCTGCAGCCGCCGCCAATGTTCACGTAAACCGACTTTCACCTAAATTGGGTGACGCAATCATTAAAGCTTGTACTGAAATTCTCGACGGTCAATTTCATGACCACTTTGTTGTTGACGTGATTCAGGGTGGCGCGGGAACATCATATAACATGAACGCAAATGAGGTAATCGCTAACCGGGCCATCGAGTTGTTGGGGGGCAAGCGGGGAGATTATCTTTTGGTATCGCCCAACACCCATGTCAATATGGCCCAATCTACAAACGATGTCTTCCCCACAGCTATTAAAATCGCCTCGCTGGTTCTTGCTGGAAACCTGATTGATGCGTTACACAAGCTGCGTCAGGCGCTCCTGGAAAAAGAGCAGGAATTTGACGGAATTATCAAGATGGGCCGGACTCATCTCCAGGATGCGGTGCCGATTCGCTTAGGACAAGAGTTTGGCGCCTATGCCACCGCCCTGAACCGGGATATTATTCGGATCAGTCAGGTTATCAAAGGCCTGGAGCAGATTAATATGGGCGCAACAGCTATTGGGACAGGCCTTAATGCAGACGTGGAGTACATCGACAAAGTTATTGAGCTTTTGGCCTTCAATACGGGTTTACCGTTGGCCAAAGCCAAAAACATGGTCGACGCGACCCAAAATTGTGATGTCTATGCTGCCGTGTCCGGCGCCCTGAAAGTCTGTGCCGTTAACCTTTCCAAGATGGCCAATGACTTGCGTCTGCTGGCATCGGGACCACGGTGCGGTTTAAATGAAATCAACCTGCCTGCCATGCAGCCGGGGTCGTCAATTATGCCAGGAAAAGTCAATCCAGTCATGGCCGAGGTTGTGAACCAGGTTGCCTTCCAGGTTATGGGCAATGACATGACGGTTACGATGGCTGCTGAAGCAGGACAACTGGAATTGAATGTTATGGAGCCGGTGCTGACCTTTAATCTCTTGCAGTCTTTGGATATCCTATGCAATGTTGTCAATGTTTTTTCTGACCGCTGTGTCCGGGGGATTACCGCCAATGTCCAGCGTTGTCGAAAGATGGTTGAAAACAGTGTCGGCATTATTACCGCCATTAACCCCCACGTCGGATACGAGACGGCATCTGCCGTTGCCAAAGAAGCGATTACAACTGGCAGACCGGTGCGCGAAATAGTCTTGGAGCGGGGTATTTTGACTGAAGACGAACTCGATATCATTCTCAACCCGCAAGAGATGACTAAACCTGGTATCGCCGGAGCAAATCTGCTCAAGTAATAAAATGACTCCGGCTTTTTTACGCTCTAATGTGGTGGTTTTCACATATACAATACTATTTTAAGGGGTGATTTAGATTTGAAGAAGGCATTTCCAGGCGGCATTCATCCAAATTACAATAAAGAGTTGACTGCCGGTAAACCCATCGCAACCTTGCCCCTGCCCAAAAAGGTGCGGCTGTTGTTGCAACAGCATTTGGGCGCTCCTTGCGAGCCGAAGGTTCAAAAGGGCGATGAGGTAACGGTAGGGCAGCTAATAGCCGATTCGGATAAGTTTGTTTCGGCTCCCGTGCACGCCAGTGTTGCCGGCAAGGTAGTCAGTGTAGATAGTGAAGCAATTGAAATCGAAACTGATGCGACTAACTCTGAGTTTCAGGGTTCCCCTGCAAGTTACCAAGGCCCTGAAGAATTGCGTCAGCTTATTCGGGAAGCAGGCATTGTCGGTTTGGGAGGTGCAACCTTCCCAACTCATGTCAAGCTTTCGCCTCCTAAAGACAAGGAAGTTCACACATTGGTTCTAAACGGGGCTGAATGTGAACCATTTCTTACCACCGACCATCGAGTTATGGTGGAACAGGGACAAGCTGTCATTGATGGCCTGAAGTTATTAATGGAGGCCTGTGGTGCGTCTAAAACGCTAATAGGAATTGAAGAAAACAAACCCGACGCAATCGAAACCCTCAAGGAACTCTCGGCAAATGACGATAATATCCAGGTTTTCGGAGTTGAGGTTGTTTACCCCCAGGGCGGTGAAAGACAGCTTATCAAGACTCTAACTGGTCAGGAAGTGCCGGTAGGCGGTTTGCCGCTGGATTTGGGGATTGTTGTCAGCAACATTGCCACCGCGGTAGCGGTCCACCAGGCAGTGCGTCAAGGAAAGCCATTGATTGACCGGGTTGTTACAGTGTCCGGTGCCGGTGTGGCCGAACCGCAAAATGTCTTGGTCCGCTTAGGAACCCCCGTCCAGGATTTACTGGATTTCTGTGGCGGATTATCGGAAGAAGCAGCTAAAGTTGTAAATGGCGGGCCAATGATGGGCAAGGCTTTATCGGATCTCAATGCCCCTGTAACCAAGGGAACCTCCGGGATTCTCGCGTTTACTGAAGATGAGGTGCGAATCTATGAAGAACGCACCTGTATCCGTTGCGCTTCCTGTGTCGATGCCTGTCCAATGAAACTTTTGCCCAACTATCTTGCTTTATACAGCAAGCGCAAGCGTTATGAAACTGCAGAAGATATTAACCTGTTTAATTGTATCGAGTGCGGGTGCTGCAGCTACGTATGTCCGTCCCGGATTCCGATTGTGCAGTACATTCAGAATGCTAAGCATGAAATAAACATCAAGCGTCGCAAGTAAATCCGTAGAGGAGAACGGAGGGAAGGTTATGACAAAGTTTAAAGTAGGACCGTCGCCGCACATTCTCGGCCCCAAGTCAATCAACAGTGTAATGTGGGATGTGGTGATTGCACTTATTCCCGTGACTGTAGCTGCTGTACTATATTTTGGCATTGCTGCTGTGTGGGTGTTGTTGGCGTCTACCCTGTCCGCAATGATCGTTGAAGCTCTGATTATTTATCGTAATCTGCGTCCTGCCAGTATTATCGGCGATGGCAGTGCCGCTGTCACCGGCTTGCTGGTTGGCTTGATAGTGCCGCCTGCCGCACCATTGTGGCTGGCGATTATCGCCAGCACTGTAGCAATAGTCCTCGGCAAGCATGTGTTTGGCGGCTTAGGTAAAAATATCTTTAACCCTGCTTTGGTAGGACGGGCATTTGTCTTTATGTCTTGGGCTGGTTTGATGACTATGTGGCATTCGCCGCTGCCATTCAGTAACTGGTTTACGCGGATTAATGCCGATATGGTTACCGCTGCTACTCCCTTGGGCGGAGCTCCGGACAGCCTAACCGATTTAGTTACTGGGAACATTGCCGGCAGTCTCGGAGAGACCTCAGTGCTGGCGATACTTCTTGGTGGTGTCTACCTATTCGTCAAGGGCCATATCGACTGGCGGATTCCCGGCTTTTACCTGGGCACTGTGGCCGTGTTTTCCCTGGCAGCAGGACAGGATCCTCTGTTTCATATAACTGCCGGTGGAGTCATGTTTGCAGCAATGTTTATGGCCACAGATATGGTGACGACACCAGTGACCAAGACCGGAAGGATTGTCTTTGGTTTGGGTTGTGGACTTATTACTATGTTTGTGCGTCTTTTCGCATCCGCGCCAGAGGGTGTTACCTACGCCATCTTGTTCATGAACGCGCTGGTGCCTCTGATTGATCGCTACTCTGTACCCAAGACCTTCGGGGAGGTGAGGGGCAAGTGAATGCAAGTATCCGAATGATTCTGGTTCTGACTTTGATTGCGGCGGTGGCCGCAGGCTTACTGGCCGGCATCAATGCCTGGACTGAGCCAATTATTGAAGAGAACACAGCAATCCGTTTGCAGGAAACCTTGGCCAAAGTAATTGACGCAGATGAATTTGTTGAAGAAGAAATCGAAGACAGACTGACCATGTGGCTTGCCAACAAAGGTGGCGACCATGTGGGATACGTCGTTCAGTATCTCGGAGGAGGCTACAGCAGCGCTGGCATCAATGTCCTGGTGGGGATTGATACAGCAGGCGCTGTCACCGGCGTAGAGATCTTCGCCCATAGTGAAACACCGGGGCTTGGCGACAAGATTGAAAATCCTTCCTGGCTGCAACGGTTTGAAGGACAGGATTTTGAGACCGGTATCGATGTGGACAATATTTCCGGGGCGACAGCCTCTGCCCAGGGTGTAATTGGCAGTGTTCGCAACGCGCTGGAATATGTTGCTCTGTATGCTGGACTTTTAGAGCCGCCTGTCGAAATTGATTTCGGTGAGATTCCCGATGGCACTTACACAGGTACCGGTCGCGGCTTTGGCGGCGACATAACTGTTGAAGTGACAATTGCCGACGGCAGACTGGCTGAAGTAGTGGTGCTCAGTCACAGCGACACACCTGGTTATGTTGAACCTGCTCTTGATGCTATCCCCGACCGCATGGTGGATGAGCAGCAGCTGGATGTTGATATCGTTTCTGGCTCCACTGCAAGTTCTAACGGAATCATTAACGCTGTTCGCGACGCTCTTAGTGAGTTTGTCGGCGAGGAGCTTGAGGACGTAGACATTGAAGCACTTGCTTCCGGCCGTTATATTGGCACAGCGTCATCATTCGGCGGCGACCTGACTGTAGAAGTTGCAGTGGCCGGCGGCAAGATTACCGACATTACCGTTCTCAGCCATACTGACACTGAAGATATCGCTGAGCCCGCTTTTGAGGAAGTGATTGAGCGGATGCTCAACGAACAGTCCCTGGAAGTAGACCTGGTCAGCGGCGCCACCATTTCAGCAGAAGCGTTGCTGCTGGCTGTTGAAAACGCCCTCCGCGGAACAGTAATAATTCATGTTCCCGACCTTAGCGATGGCGTTTATGTTGGCGAGGCAGAAGGCTTCAGTGGTCAGATTCGGGTTGCCGTGACAGTGGAAGCTGGTGAAATCACCGGTATAGAAATTGTCGATCATTCCGATACACCAGAAATCGCCAATCCCGCTTTTGACGAAATGATTGATGCGGTCCTGGAGTCACAAGCTCTGGATGTGGATTTTGTCAGCGGAGCGACAATTAGCTGTGAAGGCTTTATTGAGGCAATTCGCGAAGCATTCCTGAGCGGTCCACAGCTTGAGATTAGTGCCGTTCCCGACGGCGAATATACCGGCAGGGCCGATGGGTTTTACGATGAAATTGAAGTTCGGGTGGTGGTTGCCGGTGGCGAGATTAGCGAGATCGAGGTAACCGAAGAACAGGATACTCCGGAAATCGCTCGCCCCGCTTTTGAACAAACCATCGAACGCATCATAAATGCTCAAAGTCTGGATGTTGACAACGTTAGCGGTGCAACTATATCTGTAAACGGTTTGCTTGATGCTGTCGAAACAGCGTTGCGCAGTGCCGGTGAATAGGAGGTGGACGGCGTGAAATTAGCTCAAGAATTTAAGCGCGGTATTATTCTTGAAAACCCTGTGTTCCGGCTCTTGTTAGGTCTTTGCCCGGTGCTGGCGGTAACAACATCTGCAGTCAACGGTTTTGGCATGGGCCTGGCCACCCTTAGTGTTTTGCTGGGGGCAAACATTGTCGTTTCCTCGTTGAAAAACATCATTCCCAAACAAGTGCGGATACCATGTTTTATTGTGATCATAGCCACCTTTGTGACTATAGTCGGCATGGTTATGGAAGCATTTTTCTATCCACTCTTTGAGGCCTTGGGGCTCTTCATCCCCCTGATTGTAGTTAACTGTTTGATTCTCGGGCGTGCTGAGGCCTTTGCCTCACAGAAGAGTATCGGCGCCTCTGTAGTCGACGCAGTGGTTATGGGGACCGGCTTCACCCTCAGTCTTGGAGTGTTGGGAATCGTGCGTGAATTCTTTGGTACCGGCGCCATTTTTGGCGTTGACATTGTTCTGCCGATTCGCAACTTTGTCGCCGGGTTGTTCAACGCTCCGGCAGTTGAAAGCGTTGATATGGCCGCAGTGTTCAGTCTTGCTCCCGGCGCCTTTATCTCGCTGGGTCTGTTGTTGGCGATAATAAACTACTTTAGCGCCAAAGGCGCCACCGAAAGGAGGGGCAACTAATGGCTGAATTATTTGCGCTCTTCTTTGCAGCCATATTTGTAAACAACTTTGTGCTCTCCCGTTTTTTAGGAATTTGTCCGTTCTTTGGTGTTTCCAAACGGGTAGAAACTTCAGTCGGCATGGGTATGGCAGTCATCTTTGTTATGACTTTGGCTTCGGTGATAACCTGGCTGCTGCAGGCATTCTTTTTGGATCTACTTGGGCTCGGATACCTGCAGACAATCACCTTCATCCTGGTTATTGCATCCTTGGTGCAGCTGGTTGAGCTGGCAGTACAAAAGATCAGTCCCACCCTCTATAAGGCGCTGGGTATTTTCCTGCCTCTGATAACCACAAACTGTGCAATTCTCGGTTTGGCGCTCCTGAACATCAGTCCTGACATCTTTGTGCCGGCAAGCGGATCGTACAATTTGCTGCAATCCATCGTCCATGCTCTGGGCGCCGGCGTCGGCTTTACACTGGCTTTGGTAATGCTTGCGGGAATCCGGGAGCACCTGGATAACCTGGAGCTGCCAAAACCATTGGCCGGTGTTCCCATTGCTCTGATTTCTGCAGGTATTCTCGCTCTGGCATTTTCCGGGTTTGTACTCTAGGTAGCAGGGGAGTGAATTAAATGAGCTTTTTAGATCTTTTGGCTCCCATCCTGGGATTGGGAGGATTGGGGCTGTTTTTCGGGATTGTCTTGGTTGTTGCCAATATCGTTTTTAGTGTGGAACAGGATTCCCGGGTTGAGGACATTCTCGAGGTACTGCCAGGCGTCAATTGCGGTGCCTGCGGATATCCGGGATGCAGCGCCTTTGCTGAGGCTGTCGCATCAGGAGAAGCGCCCGTCAATGGCTGCCCTGTTGGCCGCCAGAAAGTTGCTGATGAAATCAGCAGGATTATGAATGTTTCCGTGGGCCATGAGGACGAGCGATATGTGGCCAAGCTGGCTTGTCGTGGAACTGATGAAGTGGCGAAGACGAAAATGGTCTATTACGGCATCCAGGATTGTCGCGCTGCTGCTCGGATCGATGGTGGCGACAAGGCTTGCCCTTATGGGTGTTTAGGATTGGGCAGTTGTATTGAGGTTTGTCCGTTTGACGCAATTTCCACGGGGCAAGATGGCCTGCCTGTCTTTGATGAACTTAAATGCACTGGCTGTAATCGTTGTAAAAGTATTTGTCCCAAGGATGTTATTCGCATGGAGCCCTCAGGCGCCTATGTTGATATCGCCTGCAACTCCCGGGACAAAGGCAAAGCAGTGCTGCAGGTCTGCAAAGTGGGCTGTATTGCATGTTCCAAATGTGTCAAGACTTGTCCTGTGGACGCAATTTCGATGCGTGATAATCTGGCAGTTATTGACCATCATGAATGCACCAATTGCGAAGCATGCATTGATGCCTGCCCGACCAATTCCATAGTTCGTGTGTGATTATGGCATGGCGCCTGTCTTCGCAGGCAGGCGCCGTCGCCTTTATCCGGGAGGGGCGGTTTATATTGTTTGGCCATAAATTTATCTTCTTTTTAGTCTTGATGCTGTTTTGGCTTGTTATAACTAATTTCAGTTTGTTGGGTGCAGTGCTTGGGGTGCTGACAGCTTTCGCGGTTGTGTTGATTAACCGCGACCTGCTGGATTCTTTGTTTTCACGGGAGAGGAAAATTAAACCGGCCAAGGTAGGAATGCTGGCAATTTATAGTTTCAGTCTTCTATGGCAGATTGTATTGGCTAATCTCCAACTGGCGCGGATTGTTCTTGACCCGAAGCTGCCTGTGCAGCCGGGGTTGGTGACATTTAATCCGGGGCTGAAAACCGATTTGGCAAAGACATTGCTCGCCAATTCCATCACCCTGACCCCCGGCACTCTGACAATCGCCGTAGAGGGAGATACATTTGTTGTGCATGCTCTGACATTAGCTGCGGCCCGGGACGTTGTTGAATGGCGATTAATTCATTTGCTGCGGCGGATTGAGGAGGGGTTATAAATGACTCAGTTTATGATCGGCATTTGCGTTTTCTTAATGCTCTTAATCTTTGTCGCTCTTGCTAGGGCTGTGGTTGGACCGACCGCTATAGACAGGATTCTGGCAATTAACATCATTGGCACTAAAACGGTAGCGATTATCGCAGTTATCTCCTATGTGTTTGGCGAGGTATTTTTCCTCGATGTGGCAATTGTTTACGCATTAATCAGTTTCCTGATGACCGTCAGTGTGGCCAAGTATCTGGAAATGGGTAATATATCATGATTGATATCTTGGTTGTAATATTGATGGTAATCGGCGCTTTCTTCTTTTTCGTCGGAGCACTTGGTTTGTGGCGGTTCCCAGATGTCTATTCCCGCGCACATGCAACAACAAAATGCGATACTCTCGGCGGTGGCCTGATAATATTGGCTTTGGCGCTGCGCCTGGGTTCTGTTACCGACGCTTTGAAGTTAATTGCAATCATTATCCTTATCTGGATAACCAACGCAACTGCGGCCCATGTTATTGGCCGGGCTGCATACAACAACCGGTATCCTCATGTGGAGGGGACTTACAAGTGGAATTACCACGGCGAGGAGGATCGGTAAATGCTGGAGATTCTTAATGCTTTGATGCTGATTTTCCTTGTAGTTTGCGCCGTGGTTGTTGCTAGAACCCGAGATTTACTTAGCGCAGTGATTATGTTTGCCGCCTATTCTCTGGTAATGGCGATTATTTGGCAACAGCTGGAAGCGCCGGACTTGGCCCTGACCGAAGCTGCAATGGGGGCAGGAGTCACAACGATTTTGCTTTTGGTCGTAATTAGCAAGACCAGGAGGAATGAATAATGCGTCTACTAGTGAAAAGCGTTCGCTCAGTTCTTGCCACTGCAATCCTGGTCTGTATCGCTGTGCTGATGTTCAGCATGGTAGCTGAAATGCCGACATTCGGTGAGCCGGGGCCGGCTTATAACGAACTAACCCAATATCTGTTGGAGAATACAGTTACCGATACCGGCGCTCAAAATGTTATCTCGGCAATTATTCTCGATTACCGGGCTTACGACACGCTTGGTGAGGCTTCGGTTTTGTTTGCGGGCATCGCCGCAGTTTTAACTGTTCTGCTTGCCCACAGAAGTGCCGGAAGGGGGCAGAAAAATGGGTGATCTTGTCCTGCAGACTGTTGCTAAACTGATTGTGCCGTTTATTCAGCTGTACGGCATGTATATTGTTTTCTATGGACACATTTCTCCGGGTGGCGGTTTTGCAGGCGGCGCAATAATTGCCTCGAGCTTTATCCTATATGCTCTGGCTTATGATGTGGATGCGGGCTTTAAACGTTTGCCGCGTTTGGTTGCCAAGTGGCTTGAGTCCTTGGGCGGTCTGATTTTCATCATTGTCGGTGTTTTGGGGCTAGCGGCCGGAGTCAATTTTCTCACTAATTTTCTCGACAAGGGAACTGCCGGCAGCCTCGTCAGTGGTGGAATTATACCCTTATTGACGATTGCCATTGGCCTCAAGGTCTGCAGCACAATTGTCACTTTGTTTTATCACCTCCTGGAGGAGGGGAAACATGATTAGCACTATTTTTGCTAATTTACATTATTTTGTCGCTATATTACTATTTTTGATTGGTTTCCATACGATGTTGACCCACTCCAACCTGATAAAGAAAATTATCGGCATGAATATCATGGAAACATCGGTATTTTTGCTGTTTATCTCGGTGGGTTATGTCAGGGGCGGCAATGCACCGATTATAGATGATCAAATTTCCGCCTATATAAATCCGTTGCCATCGGCTTTGATTCTAACCGGCATTGTTGTTGGCGTCAGTCTGACGGCTTTTGCCCTGGCAATGGTTATCAAGATTTACGAATACTATGGCACCGTTAATACTGATGAAATTATGCGGTTGAGGGACGGGGAAGAATGATACACTTACCTTTGATGCTGGTTGTGTTCTATCTGGCGATGGCATTCATCACGCCTCTATTGGGCCGGTTAAAAAAGTTTTCCAGTCGTTATTTCGGGGTGGCCGTCAGTGCTGCAGGCTTGCTGATAGTAGGGGCCACCGCGTTTCATGTATTTGATGCCGGTCCGTTTCGGTATTTTCCCGGCAATTGGGCGAGCCCGGTGGGCATTGAGATTGTTGTCGATGAAATCACGGTTTTATTGCAGTTGACGATTGCTGTCATCGGATTTTTGGTTTCGGTCTATAGTGTCGATGATTTAGACCGGGAAATCGATGAACGGATGCATAATTGGTTCTATGTTATCTATTTTTTAATGATGGCTGCCCTCAACGGGTTAGTTATGTCATTTGACCTTTTCAATATCTTTGTGTTTACAGAAATCGGTACCCTAACTGCCTGCGCAATGGTGGCTATCAAGTCGAAAAGAGTGTGTCTTCGGGCTGCAATAAATTACTTGATTCTCAGCACTTTGGGCTCGGGGATGATTTTGATGGGGATTGCCCTGATTTATATGGTGACAGGGCACTTGAACATCGGCGCCGTTGCCCAGGTGCTGCCGGAAGCCACGGAAGCGTTTACCTGGAATGTAAGGATTGCGCTTTCGCTCTTCGTAGTTGGCTTTGGAATTAAGTCAGCGCTGTTCCCGCTGCATCTCTGGCTGCCTGATGCGCATTCATCAGCACCGACGCCATCCAGTGCCTTATTGTCAGGTGTCGTCCTCAAAGTCTTTATTGTCGTTATTGGCAGGATTGTGTTCCAGATGTTCGGCGTCGAGCTCTTCGTTCAAATTCCAATACCGTTGGTAATCCTGACATTGGCAACCATGGGGATTTTCCTCGGTTCGCTGTTTGCGATAACTCAGACGGACATCAAGCGTATGTTGGCGTACTCCAGTGTGGCACAGGTTGGTTACATTTTTATGGGCATAGCCCTGGTTAGTGCACGGGGCGCCACAGGCGGGCTGCTTCACATTTTCAATCATGCTGTGATGAAGAGCCTGTTATTTACCGCTGCCGGAGCAATTATATACAAAACCGGAATCCGGAAAATCGATGATTTGAACGGAATCGGTTATAAGATGCCACTAACGATGGCTGCCTTCGGTGTGGGTGCGCTGTCAATGGTCGGCATTCCAGGCACCAGCGGCTTTTTTAGCAAACTTTGGCTTGCATTAGGTGCTTTGGATGCGGGACAACCGTTTTTTGTGCTGGTAATTATTATCAGCAGTTTGCTAAACTCCGTTTATTATCTACCGATTATCGTGCGAGCGTTTTTTGGCGGGGGATCTGGAAAGTTCACCATGGATCAGCTCCCCTGGAAGATGCTTCTGCCGTTGGTTATTTTAGCAGCGATAAATTTATATTTTGGCATCCTGCCCGGCTCACTGGTGCGTCTGGCAGAACAAGCAGCAGCTATCTGGCTGCACTGAGTGGAGGCGGTAATTATGGCTGATTTTATTAACTATCTGCCGGTCTGGGCAACAATTTTGCCTATCGTGGCGACCATTCCCCTTTATATAATTGAACGACGGTCTGCCCGGTTGCGCGATTTCTTTGCCCAATTGATAACCGGAACTACTTTGGTCTTGGTCATAGCAATGTACCCGCAAATCAGGGATGTCGGCGAGGTGGCAATTGCGTTTCCGCGGATATTCCCGCCCTTTGGCATTTCTTTCCGTGTTGATATGCTGGGCTTTATCTTGGCAGCGATTGCTTCGACAGTTTGGTTTTTATCCACGGTCTATTCAACTGTTTACATGGACCATGAGGGCGGTCAAAACCGTTTTTATCCCTTTTTGCTGCTCAGTCTCGGCGGCTGCATGGGTGTGTTTTTGACCGGTGATTTCTTCAGCCTGTTTGTGTTCTTTGAACTGATGTCCCTTTCTTCATATGTGTTGGTTGTCCACGAGGAGTCTGCTGCGGCCATGGCAGCCGGGTATAAGTATTTGATTCTGACTTTGATTGGCGGTCTGGCCCTGTTTTTTGGAATCGTCATTGCCTACGAAATCGCCGGCAATGTCAATATTCTACCCGACAACTTTCTGTTCAGCGAACCGAATCAGCTTGCGCTCTCTGCTTTTCTCGCATTCATAGTCGGCTTTGGCATGAAGATGGGTGTGTTCCCGCTGCATGTATGGCTGCCCGACGCCCATCCTGTGGCGCCGTCACCGGCCAGTGCGCTCTTGTCAGGGATAATGCTTAAAACCGGCGCCTACGGTATGATGCGGGTTATCTATAATGTTTACGGCGTTGATTTTATCCAGGAAGCAGGTTGGCACAACATTCTTTTGGTAATGGCCGCAATTACAATCTTCTTGGGTTCGGCGGTGGCGATTGCCCAAACCGATATCAAGCGTCGACTTGCATATTCTAGCATTGGTCAAATGGGCTATGTTTTGCTAGGCATGGCGTTCATGAATCTTAATGGTCTGACTGGGAGTATTTTTCACATTTTTTCCCATGCACTGATGAAGTCTACCTTGTTCTTATGTGCCGGGGCAATCATTTATAAAACCGGCAAACGAAAGATTAATGAGCTTTCGGGTATTGGCTTGCAGATGCCAATTACCATGGCTGCTTTTTCCATCGCTGCTTTTGCAATGATTGGGATTCCGCCGCTCAACGGGTTTATCTCTAAACTTGTGCTTGCCATGGGAGCGCTGGACGCAGGAAAGTGGTATTTTGTGGTATTGTTAATTCTCAGTAGTTTGATGAACGGTATTTATTATCTACCGATTATTATTTCTGCTTTCTTCGGTGTCAGCCCCGAAAAGAAAGTGTGGGCAAAACCGTTTTCCGAGTTGAAGCTGTCAATGCTTTGGCCAGTATGTGTGCTGGCAATTGCTTGCATCTTGTTTGGCTTGTTCCCTCTGAATTTTCCTTTGACATGGGCCGAAATCGCTGCCAAAATGTTATTGGGGGGATAAATCCATGTCCATGGAATTTCTAATTTTCGGTGCCCTGGCAGTTCCGCTTATGGGTAGTGTTATTTTTCTCACTGCCCGCAAGCGCCTGAATAACCCTGGGATTATCAATTTGATTCTTACCTTGCTCACAGCCGCGTTACTATTCGGTGCCGGCATTAAGGCCGGTGGAGAAACAGCCCGAGTATCCTTGTCCAATGTATTGTTGCTGGGCTTGAATTTGCGAATGGATACCCTCGCTTTTTTCTTCACAACATTGTTTACGGCTGCTGCCTCAGTCGTGTCAATTTTCTCCGTTCAGTTTTTGAAAAATATAAATTCCCCGGGGCGTTTCTTTATGTTCATGCAGTTGACACTGCTGGGTTGTCTGGGGGTTGTGCTGGCGGCTGATCTTGTAACATTGTTTCTATTTTTTGAGTTAATGACTTTTGCTTCGTACGTGCTAGTTATTCACCGGGAAAACGAGCAAGCGCTGAATGCAGGTTATTTATATTTACTACTTGGTGTTGTCGGTGGTCTTGCCTTGCTTACCGGGATTATCCTGGTCTATTATGTGGCTGGCAATACTGATTTCCTGCCTCTCCAGGCCGAATCAAATATTATTATCGCCGCAGCTGTTTGCTTTCTTTTCGGTTTTGGCATTAAAACCGGTGTTGTGCCGCTGCATATTTGGATGCCAAAGGCATACAGCGTGTCCCCGGTGCCTGTGAATATTATCTCTTCAGCTTTGATGATAAAGACCGGCGCTTATGGCCTGCTGCGGGTATATTCGGAAGTATTGTTCCCCTTTGGCGGCACAGCCAATAGCAGTTTTATGGGCTGGCTTCTGGTGGGACTGGGGCTGGGCAGCATGTTTGTCGGCGCCTTTCTGGCTCTGCGCCAGACCAACATGTTAAAGACGCTGGCGTACAGCAGCATCAGTCAAATAGGCTATGTGATACTGGGACTGGGAGTTGCCTTATTTGTTCGGGGAAATGTAGGCCTAGGCGTATCCGGAATGCTGTTTCACATTCTTAACCACTCTGTTTTTAAAGGCACTTTGTTCCTGGTGGCGGGTGTCATCCTGGCTTATGCCGGCACTCTGGATTACAAGCGTCTAGGTGGATTGGCAAGACAAAGTCCGTTGCTAACGGCTACATTTGCCTTTGGCGCCCTGGGTATAGCCGGTCTGCCTGGACTTAATGGCTATGCCAGTAAAACATTTTTGCATCATGGTATTGAAGCTTTGGAACACTATAACCCCGGTTGGGTTTTATGGTTTGGTGAAAAAGTCTTTGTTGTCGCAAGCGCGATAACGATTTGCTATTTTCTAAAAATGTTTTTGAATGTGTTTATGGGGCCTGTCCGCGGGGATGCAGTTATTCCCCGTCGTCTACCTCGCTGGTACCAGGTGCCGCTATTAATCGGCTCAGCAGCAATCGCTTTTGTCGGTCTGTTTCCCCATTTCACGACCCGGCAATTGATTGTTCCTGCTATGGACACTGTTGGCGTTGGGGAATCGGCGTTAGATTACGCTCTTTCCGTCAATGTGTGGAGCGGTCCTGATTTGCTAGGCATGCTTAAGACAATCGCCGTTGCGGCGGTGATTTGGTTGTTGGTGGTCAAAGTAAGACTTGACCGCTTGCGTTTTCCGGATTGGTTCAGTATTGAGAAATTATTTTACCGCCCAATTGCGCAGGGGTTTATGATGCTCTGTTTAGGCCCCGGTGTGTTTATTGACCGAAAGGTCAACCAAGTCTATCATGGTACTGGCGATGCCTCCATGGGAATTTGCCGCTATGTGGGCAAAGTTGATCATTCTATCAACAAAATTTACGCCAGTACTGGCGATATGTCTTTGGAGCTATGCCGGTATCTGGGTCATGTCGATGGTTCTATAAACCGCCTTTATTACCGTGTGGGCAATATTTCGGTTGATGTATGCAATGCAATCGATGCCTGGGATCAAGCCTTGGACAGTCTTTATATGTCCATGGGCCGCCGCTCCGAACAGTTTTGTGTCAATCTTGATCGACTGGACCAGGATTTGGATAAACTGTATTCAGACCTGGGTCTTGTTTCGACCCGGGCGATTCACCGGCTTAATTCGATGGAGCAGGGGTTGTTTGATGTCTCTGAATACAAAAAACCACCTGTCAAACGGCAGTGGTGGCATTCCCTGCAGGACCAATTGGCTAATCCCCAATGGGAACTGAGCAATCTTAATGTTGAATCAATTTTTGTTGCAATTGCTTTTGTCGTCGTTGTGGTAATATTGTTGGTGTACGGCACACGTTAAGCAATATCTAATTTTCCCAGCAGGGAGGCGTTAACGGTGAGATATCTACGCGTTGGGTTGTTGTTGGTAGCCATATTCTTTCTGGTAGCCTGCTCAAATGGCCAGTCGCCGACAAATAACCCAGACCTAAAAGAGTATACCGAAACTTATATCGATATTATGGATACATTGGTGGATGTCCGGATTGTTACGACAATGGAAAGCGCAGAGGCCGAAAGCGTTTTGACAGCGGTGAAAGCGGAAATGCAGCGTCTGGAAGCAATTCTCAGCGCTCATCTGCCGGACAGTGATGTGGCAAAGATCAGCGCCAGTTCTGAACCAGTGTCTGTAAGTCCCCATACCTTGAATGTAGTCAACACGGCGCTTCAATATGCCGACTTGACCAATGGCACTTTTGATATAACGCTGGCGCCTGTTTTGGACCTATACGACTTTGGCGAAAAACGTTTTCCGGATGAAGCGCAATTGGCCGATAATCTGCCGCTTGTCGACTATACACGGGTTGAAGTGGACACGGACAGACAAACTATAGCGCTGCCGAAGAGTATGCGTCTTGACCTGGGTGGGATTGCCAAGGGTTATATTGTCGATCGTGCTGTTGATTTTCTACTTGCCAACGGTGTTGAATATGCCACTGTCAATGCCGGTGGCGATATTCGGGTATCAGGCTCCAAGCCCGACGGAACGCCCTGGCGGATTGGCATTAAGAATCCAAATGAAATACAGCATCTGTTTGCTGTGATTGAAGTGTCCGACAGCGCGATTGTTACTTCGGGCGATTATGAGCGGTATTTTGAACAAGACGGCATACGTTTTCATCATATTATTGATCCGGCCACAGGTCTGCCAGGTAATCTTTGCAAAAGTGTAACTGTTGTCGCGCCGACTGCAGAACTGGCCGATTTGCTTTCTACGGCAATTTTTGTGATGGGACCGGAGGAAGGGCTCGCCCTTGCTGAATCCCTTGACTCCGTGGAAGCTTTGATTTGGGACGCTGATGATGAGATTCATTGGACCAGCGGTCTTGAAGACCGGTTAGAGTTGAGGTAAGGCTTATGAGACGTGGAGACTGGCTGATTTTGGGACTGATATTGTTTGTCGCTATTGGTGGCCTTGCCTATTGGCAGTTTCGCCCCTGGCAGGCAGATACCGGTGAGATAGTGATCGAAGTCGATGGCGATGAGCGATTCAGCTATCCCCTGAGCCAACAGGGCCGTCATGATATTATCGATGTGAATGGGATAATTGGTATTACAACCGTTGAACTGGGTGAAAACCGGGTCCGTGTCAGTCATTCCGATTGCCCGGATAAAGTTTGTGTGAATATGGGATGGGTAGACCGTCCCGGCAGGCCGATAGCATGTCTGCCCAACCGGGTTATTGTTCATGTGCGCGGTCAGCAAGATGATTTTGATTTTATTACGAACTAACGAGGGTGATATTGATGCAAAGACCCGGAACCAGTAATCGGATTTATATTTACAGTTTGGTCCTGGCGGCGATGCTGACAACTTTGGCTACGGTCCTCCATGTTCTTGAGGGAATGCTGCCGCCGTTACCGGTTCCCGGGGCAAAACTGGGACTGGCAAATATAATTACAGTCGCTACAATTGCGCTTCTCGGCGCCCGGTTTGGTCTTGCTGTCGCTGTGAGCCGAGTTATCCTCGGCTCTCTGCTAATTGGCTTTAGCGTGGTTGGCTTTGCCATGAGTATGTCTGGGGCGCTTTTGAGCTGGTTGGTGATGGTGCTACTCTATGGACGCTTCCGGGAGCGCCTTAGTCTGGTGGGCATCAGCCTTGCCGGAGCGGTGGCCCATAACGTGGCGCAATTGACCGTAGCTAGTTGGGTTTTGGAGCAAGTGGCCACGTTTACGCTTTTGCCATATTTGCTATTCTTTGCTGTGCCTACGGGCATTATGGTTGGGCTTACGGCCGGCTTGTTGATTAAGGCGATGGCTAAGGCAAAAATTCAGGGAGGTTTGCAGCGATGAACCTAATCCTTGCTTCCGCTTCGCCACGTCGCCGGGAATTGCTTCAGCAGATTACCCCAAATTTTGATGTGTTTCCAGCAGCAGTGGACGAAAGTCCCGGCCCATTACAGGTGCCGGGACTATATGCTTTAGATACGGCGAGCGCAAAGGCAAAATTTATATCAGATCAAAACCCGGAAGCGCTTGTTTTCGGGGCAGATACAATCGTCTGTCTTGGGACGAAAATTTTTGGCAAGCCTCGGGACAGCATAGAAAATTATAATATGCTTATGCAGTTCTCAAATCGACAACATGTTGTGGGCACAGCGGTAGTTATTGCCCGTGCTGGTGAAATCCTTAATAGGGAATTTGTGGTTACAAAGGTCTTGTTTCGTAAGCTTTCTGCTAAAGAAGTCAATGAATACAGCGCTTCCGGGAATGGACTGGACAAAGCTGGCGGTTACGGAATTCAAGATAAGGCCGGTAAATTTGTTGAAGCAATTGACGGTTGCTATTATAATGTAGTTGGGTTGCCGTTGGCGACGACAGCCCGCTTGCTGGAGGGTTATATTTAGACAGGGGGAGGATGCTGTGAGGTATACCATTAAGGACATACCTCCTGATATGCGTCCCCGGGAAAAGTTGCTCCGCTATGGACCGAACACCTTGACTGACCAGGAGCTGTTGGCGATAATTTTACGGACAGGTTCCAGGGATCAGAACGCTATTCAGGTGGCTGAATCGGTGCTCTATCAATTCAGAGACTTACGGGGAGTGAATCATGCCGGCGTTGAGGAGATTTGCGCCGCAACTTCCGGTATTGGCCATGCTAAAGCAGCGCAAATTAAGGCCGCTTTAGAACTTGGCCGCCGGCTCAATCAACAAGAAGCTGAAGTTGTGCGGGTCAAGTCACCCAATGATGTTGCAGCGTGGGTAATGGAAGATATGCGTTTTTTGCAGCACGAACAATTCCGTCTTCTATTGTTGAACACGAAAAATATAATCATTGGTTGTGAAGAGGTTTCCCGGGGCAGCCTCAATGCGTCAATTGTCCATCCCCGGGAGGTTTTTGCCCGCGCTATTAAGCGGAGCGCCGCCGCCGTTATTCTGATTCACAACCACCCCAGCGGCGATCCGACACCGAGTCAGGAGGATATCAATGTAACCCGGCGTTTGGTCGAGGTTGGCAAACTGGTGGGGATAGATGTTCTCGATCATCTGGTTATTGGCGATGGTGTATTTTGTAGTCTGAAAGAACGGGGCTATGTTTGATTATTCCGGGTAAACTAATTCAAAACAAACTATTCAATGCACTTGAAATTTGAAAGGAGACCGCTTAGTGAGCTTGATGGGTTTTTTGTCACAGGATATTGGAATTGATCTCGGAACTGCAAACACGTTTGTATTCGTAAAAGGAAAAGGAATCGTTCTTCGGGAACCATCAGTAGTGGCGATTCAGAAGCACCGGGACAGGGACCAGGTTTTGGCGGTCGGTGAGAGCGCCAAACGTATGATTGGCCGCACCCCCGGTCACATTGTTGCCATCAGACCGATGAAAGACGGTGTTATCGCCGATTTTGATATTACTCAGGAAATGCTTCGTTATTTCATTGGCAGGGCATATCGGCGAAATTGGTTTCGGCGTAAACCCCGGGTTGTTGTATGTGTGCCTTCGGGAGTCACTGCTGTTGAAGAGCGTGCAGTTAAAGAAGCTACTCACCAGGCGGGAGCTCGGGAAGTCCATTTGATCGAAGAACCGATGGCTGCAGCAATTGGCGCCGGATTGCCGGTGGAAGAACCCAACGGCAGCATGATTGTTGATGTCGGGGGTGGGACCACCGACGTGGCGATCATCGCTCTTGGCGGTATTGTCACCCATCGTTCCATACGGATTGGCGGCGATGAAATGGATGAAAGTATAATTCATTATATTAAGAGAAAATATAATATGATGGTCGGCGAAAGAACTGCTGAAGACATAAAAATTACCATTGGTTCGGCAGCTCCTGAATCCGAAGATAAAACCATGGAAATTAGAGGGCGGGATATGGTTTCCGGCCTACCCAAGACCTTGAGCGTAACTGCTGGTGAAATTAATCAGTCAATGAAAGATCCAATCAACAGCATTTTGGAAGCGATTAAGGTCACGTTAGAAAAAACGCCACCAGAGTTGGCTGCGGATATTATGGACCGTGGCATTGTCATGACCGGAGGCGGCGCGTTGCTTGACGGCTTTGACCGCTTGGTGAGTAAGGAAACCGGCATGCCGGTTGTAATTGCCGATAATCCCCTGGACTGTGTTGTCTTGGGCGCAGGCAAAGTATTACGGGAAATTGAGCTATTACGTCGCGTTGCGTTGGCTGCTAAGCGCTAATATTACCTGAGGGGAGGGATAACATGCTGCCGGCAATCAGGCGAAGACAAAAAATTATTAACGGGGTTCTAATTATCCTGGTGCTCAGTCTGACAATGAGTTGGAGCTCTAGTAATCCGGAGCGCATTGAGTTCATCGAAGACCTGTTTGCCCAGGCTTTACATCCTCTCCAGGTGGGAGTTAACGCGGTGGCTGATTTTTTTGTCAGCTCCCATGGGTTTATGGTAGATGTTCGTAATGTTTTCATCGAGAACAGGGAGCTAAAGGAACAACTCTCCCAATATGCCGGGATTGAATATGAATTGTTGGAAGTTCGGCATGCCAACCGCCGGTTGCGGGAACTGCTGGACTTCGCTGAAGACGCACCTTTTGAAACAACACCGGCACAGGTTATCGGCCGGAATCCGTCCACATGGTTCTCAACAGTTACAATTGACAAAGGTTCTAATGACGGAATCGAATTGGACATGCCTGTGGTGACCCACAGAGGTTTGGTAGGCAAGGTTATCTCTGTTTCGCCTACATTTTCCAAGGTCCAATTGATTATCAGTCCGGACAGTGGTATCAGTGCCATTGTTCAGCGTACCCGTGATAATGGCGTATTGCTTGGACTGACCAGTCCCGCCGGCTACACCCAGTTGACGCGGCTGCCGGCGGATTCCAATATTTCCGAAGGCGATGTGATTATTTCTTCGCCACTGACGGGAATCTATCCCAAAGGCTTGGTAATTGGCCGTGTGGTGGAGGTTTATGATGATCTGGTAACCCTAGAGCGCAGCGCCCTGATTCGCCCGGAAGTGGATTTTGAGCGTCTGGAAGAAGTCCTGATTATCGTCAATTATGATTAGGAAAGGCAGGTGAGCCCATGAAATCTGTTTATCAGGCCGGTGCAACTATTTTGCTGGTATTGTTACAAGGTAGTTTTCTGCCTGTGTTTCTGCCCCGGTTGCCGGTGAATGCAGCCCTAGTGTTTCTGGTGCTCATCTCCTTTACTGCCGGCAGGAACAAACTCTTAGGTTTTGCTTTGCTGGCAGGATTGGTCCAGGATGTGCTGTATGGCGAAATCACCGGCATGTTTATGCTGATGTACTTTGTGTCTGCGGTAGCGCTTTGGGAATTGAAGACCAATCTTCTGGTGGAGCGGGTATACATGTGCGGCTTGCGTTTGGCGGTGGCAACCTTGGTTCAAGATTTGACAGCCACCTTTATATTTTATATGAACGGCATGGACTCCGGTCAGTTGCTGGCAACACTGCAGTTTAATGCCGGCATAAATCTCTTGGCCAACCTTGGCTTGTTGCTTATTGTCCTTGCCTTGTTCCGGGTCCGGGGCAAGGCTTCGATGGCGGCTGTATTGGGGGAAAATGTATGAAACAGACGATTTTCCGTATGCATTTACTCCGTATTTTGTCCGCCCTTATTGTGCTGGTGCTTGTGTACAACCTCTTTGAAATTCAAGTTGTCGAAGGTGAGCATTGGCGCAATGTTTCCGAAAACAACCGCTTCCGCCACTTGGTACAGACAGCTCCCCGGGGTAAAATCATTACTGCCGACGGCGTTGAGTTGGCGGACAACATTCCTGCGTACAATGTCGCCCTGGCCCATGAACCGGATAGCGATCGACGCAATGAAACTATCGAGGTGCTGTCATCAATCATAGACATGCCCGTCGAAGACATTGTTGAGCGGGTGGCCGGTCATTCCCGGCGGTTTGAGCCGGTTGTGGTTGCCAGGGATATAGATTTTGAGACGGTGCTTCTATTGGAAGAAAACCGGCATCGGATGCCGGCCCTGGTTATTCAAGTGACTCCCAAGCGAGTTTATCCCCAGGAGATGCTTTTGGCCCATGCTTTGGGAAGGACAAATATTGATTATACGGGCACAGAAGGACTGGAATTACAATGGGATGAATATCTAACGGGACAGGACGGCCTCAGCGTCGTTCAGGTCAACGCCACCGCACGGCCGGTGGGCGCCCCGGTATACAGTCAACCGGCAGTGCCGGGCCATAATTTGCATTTGACCATTGATGCCGGCCTGCAGCAGGCAGCCCAGGATTCCTTGCAGCGGGTGATTGAGTTTAACCGGGAGGAACGGGGCGCTCACCAGGCCTATTCCGGCTCGGTTGTGGTTATGGATGTCAATACCGGGCAGATTCTGGCTATGGTCAGTGAGCCGACTTTTGACGCCAACAAAAAACATGAAACTTCGCTCTGGGACTCGGAAAACAGATATTTGATTAATCGGGCAGTTGGTTATCGGCGCCCGATTGGTTCAACATTTAAAATGATTACTGGCCTTGCCGCGTTGGAAGAAAATAAGGCGACAGCGACAGAAACGATTCGCTGTACTGGTCGCACCAGCATCCTCAGTTTTCCAACTGTATGTTATAACTCTGTTGCCCATGGCCACCTGAGTATGCGCGGCGCGCTGGACCGCTCCTGCAATATTTACTTTGGCACCATGGGCGTCCGCCTCGGGTATGAAATGATTTATGAGTATGCAGAAATGTTCGGCCTTACCCGGGAAGTGAGGAATGCCGGCTTTACAGACTTGCCTCAAGGTGAGCAGCAAACTTCCCTGGACTTTCGACGCGCTCAGGATTCCTGGTGGGGTGGTGACACCGTCCAGATTTCCTATGGGCAGCTGAATGAATTTACACCGCTCCAGGTTGCCAATTATGTGACGATGCTGGCCAACGGCGGCATTCATTACAAGCCCTATATGGTTGAGCAGATTGTTGATGCCAACGGGGAAACTGTTGAGGAATTTGCGCCGGAAGTGCTGGCGGAATACGCTTTCGCTCCTGAGAACATGCTCGTCATTCACGAGGGCATGCGGGCTGCTGCCCGCAGCACAGCCTCGCTCCGGGGCCTGCCCTTCGATGTGGCTGGCAAGACCGGTACAGCCCAGGATGGCAGGAAGGGCTATGACTCCCACTCCTGGTGGGTCGGCTTCGCCCCTTATGACGAGCCGGAGATTGCGATTGTCGCCTTCATGGAGCATGGTGTTCTTGGTTCCCGCTCCGCCGAAATTGGCCGGGATATTATTGATTACTATTTTGGCCTGATTGAGGAGGAGAACGAGGATGAATAAAAAAATTCTCAAGAATTATGACTTCACCCTTCTGTCATTAATTCTCGGCCTCTCTTTCTTTGGCGTGCTGATGGTCACGGCCTCATATGTGACAACAGACCGCTCCCTGACTGATGTGCTTAACGCCAATTACTTTCTTAATCAAGGGATGCGGCTGGGAATGGGTCTTGTCGCCTTGCTTGTGCTCTCCTTGATTGATTATAACGAGCTGCGCCGGTTGGCGATTCCAATCTATTTGTTCAACCTTGCGCTCCTGGTGCTGGTTATCTTCCGGGGGTACGAGATTTATGAGTCCCAGCGCTGGATTCGAATTGGTTTTTTCAACTTGCAGCCCTCGGAGATTGCAAAGGTTTGTATAATAATCACCCTGGCCATACTGCTCTCCAAAGAAGGGCGGACGGTGGAGGGCTGGTTTGATTTGGTACTGCCCTTTGCCCATACGGCCTTGCCGATGCTCCTGATTTTCCAACAGCCGGATTTGGGGACATCTCTGGTGCTGATTGCGATTCTGTTTGGAATGTTGTTTGTCGCCGGCTTGCGTTGGCTGCATTTGGCCGTGCTCTCGGTGGCAGGGGTAATCGCCGGTGTCCTAGCATTTCTCTTTGTGTTGAAAGATTATCAGATTGCCCGGCTCACGATCTTTCTTGATCCCTGGCAGGATGTCCAGGGCAGCGGTTGGCAAATCATCCAGTCCAAGGTGGCAATTGGCGCCGGCCAGTTTAAAGGCCGCGGGCTGTTCCAGGGCATCCACAACCAGCTCCGTTTTTTGCCGGAAAACCATACCGACTTTATTTTCGCGGTTATTGGGGAAGAGCTGGGGTTTGTTGGCTCTGTGGCGTTTTTGATTGTCTATATGCTCTTAATCTGGCGGGTTTTCAAGGTCGCCATGGAGGCCAAGGACAGTTTGGGACGTTACCTTTGTATTGGCGTTGCCAGCATGCTGATGTTCCAGCTCTTGGTCAATGTGGGTATGACCATCAGCATCATGCCAGTCACCGGCTTGCCCCTGCCTTTAATTAGTCACGGTGGCAGTTCGTTTTTGGCCACCTGCATGGCTCTAGGCCTGGTGCTTAGTGTCAGCGCCCACAAAGATTCTTCGCTATTTTAAAGCCCGGCTTTTGCCGGGCTTTGGCATATCTGACTGCTCCCAAATAATATCTATTAGCATCAGATAATTTGGGGGCTGGTGCAGGACATGATTAAGGTGTCGCATTTTTTTTTGCTCCTATTTGCGTTATTCATTTTTCTTGGGCATTTCCGGGAAGCGACAGCGTTGCTTTTGGCGCTCGGTATTCATGAAGCGGGGCATGCGCTGGTCGCCCGGGCTTTGGGGTATCGGATAGAAAAAATTACCCTCTATCCGATCGGCAGTTATTTGCAGTTGGATGATTTGGTGGAGCTAAATCCTTTCTCAGAAGTTCGAATTGCTTTGGCCGGCCCGGTGGCCAGTCTATTTACCGCGCTATTGACAATGACTATAAGTTCGCAAGGCTCCGGCTTTGGCGCATATTTTGTTAGCGCCAATCTGATGCTTATGGCCTTTAATCTGCTTCCGGCTTTGCCTCTTGATGGGGGACGTATTCTCCGGGCTTCTCTGATTGGCTGGACTTCATTTTACCGGGCAACTGAAATCACAGTTTTCAGTGGTCATGTTTGTGGTATAGGTCTTCTGGCCTTGGGCGGATTGTATTTATGGCAAGGGGTACCCAATCCGACAATATTTGCAGCCGGTGTGTTTTTGCTGTACAATGCATACAGCGAAAAGAAGAATCTGATGGTACCGCTGATGCGATATGCGGTTGGCCGTCTCCGTCAGCTTCGGGGGCAGCCGTTACTGAACGCCGATAATTTTGTCGCCAGCAAAGATGCTAAAATTAAAGATGTCTTTAAATTCATGCGTCCCCAGCGCTATTATTTGATTTCGGTTTTGAAAGCCGACTGGACGGTTTGTGGTCAGGTTTCCGAACACAAATTGCTGTCCAAATTTATGGAAGGCGCAGGCGAAAGAAAATTAGCTGATTTAATTGACAGTGGACGAGAGGATTGATGTGCATGCTTTGGGAACAGTTGGAGGCAATTCTCCCTGAGGTGGAAAAGCCGGCCCGGTATACAGGCAACGAAATTAATGCCGTTCGCAAAAACCTGGATTCGGTAGACGTTTCCGTGGTTTTGGCGTTCCCTGATGTGTATGAGATAGGTACAAGCTATCTGGGCTTTCAGATACTCTATGATATTATTAATCGACTGCCGGGAGCGCAGGCAGAACGGGTCTTTGCACCCTGGCCGGACATGGAATCGAAAATGCGGGATAATAATATTCCTCTTTTTGGCCTGGAGACCAAACGTCCGCTGGCGGCCTTTGATATAGTCGGGTTTACGCTTCAATATGAGTTGGGTTATACAAACATCCTCAACATGCTAAACCTTGCCGACATTCCCATTTGGACCCGGGAGCGGACTGGTTTGCCGTTTATCATTGCTGGCGGGCCTGGCGCTTATAATCCCGAGCCGCTTTCCGGTTTTGTCGATGCGTTTGTACTCGGCGAAGGTGAAGAGCTGATTGCCGAAGTTATTGAACTTGTACGCCAGGCAAAATCCTCGGACTGGAGCCGGGAACAGACGCTTGTGCGACTGGCTGCAATCGGAGGAATTTATGTGCCGGAATTTTATCATCCCCAGTTCGATCAAGCGGGAGCGTATATCGGAACCATACCAATCAACGACTTGGTTCCATCTCGACCCCGCAAGCGGATAGTCAATGATTTCGCCGAATTTCCTTTGCCGGAAAACGTAATTGTACCGCTTGTGCAACCGGTGCATGATCGCACAAGTATCGAAATTTGCCGGGGCTGCGCCCGGGGCTGCCGATTCTGTCAGGCCGGGATGATTTATCGGCCGGTGCGGGAACGCAATTCCAATCTGCTTGCACGCCAGGGCCAACAGCTGTTGGCGAAAACTGGATCCGGGGAGCTTAGTCTCAGCTCGCTTAGCAGCGCTGATTATACCGAAATTGAGGAGTTAATTAGTCGGTTTATGAAGCCCGGTATCAGCGTGGCATTGCCGTCCCTGCGGGTCGACTCATATTCCGTTAACCTTGCCAAGCTCACCGGCGCCCAGCGCAAGAGCGGACTGACGCTGGCGCCAGAAGCTGGCACCCAGCGGCTTCGGAACGTGATAAACAAAAATGTCACTGAAGACGATATCCTGACTGCGGTGAAATCTGCGTTCAGCAATGGCTGGACCACGGTAAAATTATATTTCATGATTGGTTTGCCTACTGAAACCCGCGATGATGTGTTGGGTATTGCCGCTCTGGTCGCTAAAATCCAAACTCTCTACCGGGAAGCAGGAGGCGCCAAAGGCCGGCTGCGGATAAATCTTGGCGTTTCTACATTTGTTCCCAAACCCCACACCCCATTTCAATGGGAGCCGCTTTTAGAGAAAGAAGAAGTGGAGTATAGACAAGATTTGCTGCGAAAACAGCTGCCGGCAAAAAATATCAAGATTCAGACCACCGGCTGGGAAGAGAGTTTTTTGGAGGCGACCTTGGCCCGAGGCGACCGGCGGTTGGCTAACGCGATTTTTACTGCCTGGCAGCTGGGGTGTCGGTTTGATGCCTGGCGGGAGCATTTCCGCCCCGATTTATGGGAACAGGCCTTTATGAGCAATGGGCTCAATCCCCGAAAACTGGTATGTAATCGGATGCCCCTTGCGCAAAAGCTGCCTTGGGACCACATCGATAGCGGCATTCGCAAACAGTTCTTGGCAAGAGAGGCGGAGCGGGCGGAAGCAGCCGAGCAGACCGCTGACTGCACATTCTTCGATTGCCATGGTTGTGGAATTTGCACTGCCTATTCGCTAAAACCCTGGAGTCGGGGGGAACGCACGTGCGATTGATAGTTTCTTTTTCTAAAACTGGTCCGGCGCGGTTTATTTCCCACTTGGATTTGCAACGCTTGTGGCAGCGGGTGTTGAAGATTGCCGGGGTGCAAATGCAAATGAGCAAAGGGTTTAATCCCCATCCTAAGATGCGCTTTGCCCTGCCTCTGGCCACCGGTTATGAATCCCGGGGAGAGCTCTTGGAAATTAGCGTTTTGACCCCAGTAACGCCAGGAGATTTGCAGGTTAGACTGAACGCGATTCTGCCCGAGGGACTATTGGTCGTTGCATGTCAGGAGGCCCCTGAAAACATGCCAAAATTGACTGCTATGGTGGCTGGGCTTGGCTATGAGCTTTACTTTGCCAAAGAGCCCGACATGGAAAAGGCAGAAAGAATACTGGCAGGCAATTCTATTGTTGAACAAAAGGACAAAAAATTTAATATCAAAGATTTTTTGATCTATTGGCATCAGGACAAGAAGATACTGCAATTGCGCCTGCATGTTCAAAACCAGGTGACTGTGCGGCCGGAGTTGGCAGCCGCCCATCTTTTCCCAGAATCTCCGTTGTTGCGGGTGATCAGGACGGAATTTTTCACTTGCTTTGACGGAGACTTGCCTGTTGGTTTAAAATCCCTTGATTGTTGACGGGAATAGGCGGATGTGCTAATATTAAAGGCGTGGTTTTAACCGCTCGGACCGGGTTTAAATGCCTATGGCTGCCTAGGTTCGGCGAGTACGCTGTATTGGAGGTGTAGAAATGTACGCAATCGTTCAAAGTGGCGGCAAACAGTATCGGGTCAGCGAAGGTGATGTCATTTCCCTGGAAAAGCTCAATGCTGAGCCGGGTGAAACTGTGACTCTCAACGAAGTTTTGGCTGTGAGCACTGATGAGCAACTGCAAGTCGGCAATCCCCTAGTTGCCAATGCCAGTGTGGAAGCAAAGGTTTTGGAACAGGGCAAAGGCAAAAAAGTTATTGTCTTTAAATACAAAGCCAAAAAGAATTACCGTCGTAAGCAGGGCCACCGTCAGCCCTTCACCAAAGTAAGCATCGAAAAAATCACGCTTGGTTAAATGATTAAGATAACTATCCAGAACCACCATCAGCTGATAGTTGGATTTTCGGTGTCCGGGCATTCTCTATATGCCGTCCACGGCGCCGACATAATCTGCGCGGCCGTTTCTGCCTTGAGTCAGACAGCAATCCCCGCGCTCACGCAGGTGTTGGGTGTTGCGCCGGAATGGGCCCGGGATGAAGGCTTTTTAAACTGTCGCATACCTGATGGCCTGGATGAGCGACAAACTGAGCGCGCACAGATTGTTTTACAAACTTTGATTGTCGGTCTGGAAAATATCGCCCGACAATATCCTACCTATATCCAGTTAATGAACGAGGAGGTGTAAGCCGATGTTCAGGATTGATTTGCAATTATTTGCCCAAAAAAAAGGGGTTGGCAGTTCTAAAAACGGCCGCGATTCTATTTCTAAGCGACTGGGCGTTAAGCGGCAGGATGGCCAGTTTGTGTCCGCAGGTTCAATTCTTGTTCGCCAGCGGGGCACTAAAATCCACCCGGGTAATAATGTCGGTATCGGCGGTGACGATACTTTATTCGCCAAAATTGACGGCGTAGTTGCCTATGAAGGCAATGGCAAGGGTGGCCGTAAAAAGGTCAGTGTTTATGCGCAATAATTAAAGACTCCGGGTGACCGGAGTTTTTTTGTATCCTCTATTAATGGTATCATATAACAATAGCAATAGATTAGACGGCAGGTGAAAATATGTTTGTGGATCTTGTGAAAATCATAGTCAGCGCTGGCGCCGGCGGTAACGGGGCAGTCAGTTTCCGGCGGGAAAAATACGTACCCCGCGGCGGGCCTGATGGCGGCGACGGAGGCAATGGCGGCAATGTAGTTTTGAAAGCCGTGTCGGAGAAGAATACTTTACTCAGTTTTCGTTATAAACGCAAGTTTAAAGCTGAAGATGGCGTTGCTGGCCGAAAGGGAAACCGCCATGGAAAAAACGGCGATGATTTGGTCATCGAGGTCCCTGTGGGAACCATTGTCTACGCTGCCGAATCAAATAAACTGCTGGCCGATTTAGATCAGGATGAGCAGACATTTGTTGTCGCCAAGGGTGGAAAAGGTGGTCGTGGTAATGCTCGCTTCGCCAACTCTGTCAATCGTGCACCTAAATCAGCTGAATTGGGGCTGCCAGGCGAAGAAATTGAGCTGCGTCTGGAACTGAAATTGATGGCCGATGTGGGGTTGATTGGTTTTCCCAATGTTGGCAAATCAACTTTGCTGGCTAATGTCTCAGCGGCACGGCCGAAAATTGCCGACTTTCCTTTTACGACAATTACACCCAATCTGGGGGTAGTGGCAGCCGGCGATGACTCTTTTGTTTTGGCGGATATTCCCGGTTTAATTGAGGGCGCTGCCCAGGGTAAGGGGTTAGGGCATCAGTTTCTGCGTCATGTTGAGCGCACCCGCCTGTTAATTCACGTGCTGGATGTTTCGGGCCTCAGCGGGCGTGATCCTCTTGCCGACTGGAAGGCTGTAAATGCTGAACTAGGAGAATTTAATGATCGCCTGGCAAGCTTGCCTCAGATAATCGTCCTCAATAAGAGTGATATTGCAGAGGCAGCTTACGTGGAGCAAGTGCGTAGCAAATTGCCGGGCGAGGTGTTTGTGGTTTCCGGTGTAACCGGTTCTGGATTGAAAGAGCTGATGCATCATGTTGCGGGCAAGCTTCAGGACTTGCCTCGACAAGCATTGGTGGCCCCTGAACAGTCACCGGTTATTGATCTCACCCCGGAGGAAGGGATTATTGTAGATAAGGTGGAAGATTATTTTGTAGTCCGGGGCAGGCGGGTGGAAATCCTGGCTGCAAAGACAGACTTCGAGAACGATGATGCCGTTCGCAACTTCTTTCGAATGCTAAAACGTATCGGGGTTTACGACCGCTTGCGGGCTTGCGGTATCAAAGAGGGAGATACTGTGGTCATAGCCGACCAGGAGTTTACATATGAGTAAAATTAAAATATTTTTTGGCGGTTCTTTTGATCCCCCTCATTTAGGCCATTTGCTGATGGCGCAGCTGGCTTCGGAGAAGCTGGGGGCGCCGGTGACTTTTTTGCCTGCAGGCATCCCTCCCCACAAACAGGTGCGCTGCACAGCGGCCCAGCGCCTGGAGATGGTTCGACTTGCAATTGCCGGAAACACTCTGTTTTCGGTTGATGATACGGAAATCAAGCGACGAGAACCGGCGTATACATATGAGACCCTGGAACAATTGCAAGCACGTTACCAGCTACAGGCGGACAGCTTGTACTTCTTGTTGGGTAGCGACTCAGTGACAGAATTGGAAACATGGCGCAACCCGGAAAGGATTGCCGCTTTATGTACTTTATTGGTTTATCCCCGACAAGCTTGGTCTGAGCTTGATCTCACAGGTGTACGCCGGAGTTTGAACCTGCGGTTAGAAATTTGTGATGCGCCAATCGTCCAGATTTCTTCTACTTTTATTCGCCAGCGAATACAACAATATAAGAGTGTCAGGTACATGCTTCCTGAGGCAGTGGCTGATTTTATTGCGGAAAGGGGTTTGTATCTGAAGGAAAAACGCGTCTAGCGTTGAAAGAATAAATATGGGGAGGTGTAAGCACAGTGCGTAGATATTCACGTTCCGGGTATTATCGGCGCCGGCGCAGGGGCTTCAACTACCGGCGTATGGGCACGATTCTGACGGTTGTTGTGTTTCTTATATTGATTGCGGCGAGTGTCAATTTCTTTACGCTCTATAATGCGCTCAGAGTGTCTGATAGTCCGACAATCTGGTATCCTCAGGATCAGGAGCGCACCCAGTTTTTGGTGCTCGGTAGTTATCAAGACTCCGTCACTACCGCATCGATATTGAGTGTACCCGCCGACAGTTCGCGTCCTGTATATCTGCTAAACATTCCACCGGAAACGTTGGTGGACGATGCGGACGGTGTCAGGGAATCGTTATCCAAAATGTTTGCCCATAAGGGTATCGAACCTGTTATCAGTTCGCTGGACAACCTGCTGGGCTCCCTTTCTGTGGATTATTGGTTAACCTATGAATTTGATGAGTTACCGGCCCTGTTGGAGTCAGTGCAGCCGTTACAAATAACACTGGAGCAAGGACATTCGGTAACCATCGATGATACCGATTATGTTTTTGCTGCCGGTGCAAACTCAATTTCTGACACCAACGTTCAGGCTTTTGCCGCCTTGGCCGACGACTCCTTGTCTCCGGAAGCAATTTATGCCCATAACAAATTGATAGTCGCGGTTTTTAATGAAGTTTTTGCGCTAAATAATCTAGTTAATATGGTCGATAATCTGAGATTGGTAAACACTATGCATGACACAAATTTATCCGCCCGGGAGCTTGCCCGTTTCCGGGACACTTTAGCGGCAGTCAATCAACATAATTCGGATGTTTTATTGCTGCCGGGCCGGTGGTTGAGCGCAGATAACGACAGATTCTGGTCAGCGGAACCACGGCTAGTCAATTTGGTGGTCAGGCAGTTTCTGGAGGATATTCCCGCGTACAACCGGGATACTCTGGTTGTAGATGTTTATAATGGTAACGGGGTTGATGGGTTCGCCGGCAGTTCGGCTGAAAACCTGCGAGCTTTGGAATACCAGATTGGCCGAGTGGACAATGCCGACGTTACTCAACAAACCCAGATTTATTATTTGCCTGAGTACCAATTGGCTGCGCTGGAACTGGCGCTGATTCTGGACTGTGAGCCGGCGTTAATTGAGGGTGAATATAATGATTCCGAAAACCCGGTTTCAATTATCTTAGGTAAAGATCTGATTGGAGGTAGTGAATGACTGGCACCGAACTCTTAGACATTGCTGTAAGCGCTGCTGACGACAAGAAAGCCCAAGAGATCAGCATTCTCGATATCAGCGGGCAATCATCGGTTGCGGATTATTTTCTAGTTATCACCGGTTCCAACAAAATACAGACCAGAGCCATCGCTGATTCAATTCAGGATGCTCTTGCCGAGCATGATGTACAGTTATTTCGCAAGCAGGGGTACCAGGAAGGAGAGTGGATTCTCCTGGATTATATTGATGTTGTCATTCACGTGTTTTTGCCTGCCAGCCGCGAATACTACCAGCTGGAACGGCTGTGGGGAGAAGCTTGAATACGCCTGATCCCTACGCGACTTTGGCAAGGCATTATGACCGATTGATGGCATCAGTTCCCTACGGGCGCTGGGCAAAATTTATTGCTGCTTTTGCAGCGCCCGGAGCAAAAATTATTGACTTGGGTTGCGGGACAGGCAATTTGGCTTTGCGCTTAAGCAGGGCCGGATTTCAGGTCATCGGGATTGATATATCACCGGCGATGCTTAGTATCGCCAGTGCCAAACCGGGCAGCGGCCAGGTTCAATGGCTGCACCAAAGTTTTTTTAATTTTACCGAAACAGCCGACTTGGTTTGCTGTACTTGTGATGGGCTTAACCATATCATCCAGGTGAAAGATATCATCGCTGTCTTCCGGCAGGTTTACCGCAAGTTGCGTCCCGGCGGATGCTTTATATTTGACATCAACTCGCCGGATAAATATCGGCATATTCTAGCCGACAATTTATTTTATTTGTCTTCCGATACTGGTGAAATAATCTGGCAGAATCATTTCAGCTACCCCTGGAACGAAGCTGATTTGACCCTATTCGAAAGGAAAGGGGATTTCTACAGCCGGCATCGCATTTCGATTGTGGAGCGTTGCTATCAACCGTCATCCCTGTTATACTGGTTGCGACAAACTGGTTTCTCGGTCGGTGACTTGAAGGATGACTATACTATGCGTTCGCCTGGCTTTAAGACACAGAGGATCACCTTTGTCGGCAAAAAAATCTAAGGAGTGATGACTGTGAGTTTCGATAAGGGAATGACAATTCGGGAAGTACTTGAAAAAGAACCGAAGACTGTTGATGTTTTTTTAAGTTTCGGTATGCACTGTGTGGGGTGCCCCACAGCCAGCGGTGAAACAATTGAACAAGCCGCAGCTGTGCATGGAATCAACCTCGACCTCTTAATGGATAAGCTAAACGAAGTTAAATAAGTAGCCAAAAAGCTGTTGTTTCGACAACAGCTTTTAATATGCAGGATTTCTCACCCCTTTTGTTGAATATTCACACATATCGGGGGGGGGGAGATATGCAAATTTCCATTAAAGAAGTGCTGGCTGTGAGTATTTTGGCTGTTATGATGGCGATTGTCGGGACGTGTAATCTGCGCTCGGCCCCGCCGGCGGAAAGCACAGAAGCTGACGCATCTGTGCTAGTGCATGTTGCCGGCGCTGTTAACAATCCGGGGGTGTACGAGCTTACTTACGGGGCCCGGGTTCAAGATGCGCTGGCTGCCGCCGGGGGTATTAAGAGTGAGGGCAATGCCGACACGCTAAATTTGGCTGCCTATGTTTTTGACGGGCAAAAAATCTATGTTCCTGCTTTGCAAAGAGCTGAGCAAACCGAATCACAGACAAATGGCCTGATAAATATCAATGTAGCCAACCTCAGCGAATTGCAAACACTGCCTGGAATCGGACCTGCGATCGCGGAGAGGATTATCACTTACAGAGAGCAGACCGGCGGTTTTTCCAGTCCCGAAGACATAATGAATGTCGACCGAATCGGGCCCAAGACATTTGAAAACATCCGCAGCTTAATATGTGTTGAGTAGTTTGGTCGCCGCCGGAAGACATGGTATGATTAGACAGGAGGTGAATATGATGGATTTGTGGTTTTCGGAAAGAGAAACCGAGAATATCAAAGTGCAATGGAAACTCGCCCGCACTCTGGCATCCCACCAATCCCAGTATCAAAAGATCGATATTGTAGAATTTGTTGAGTTCGGTCGCGGATTAATCTTAGACGGGGTTATTCAAACAACTCTGAGTGACGAATTCATATATCATGAGATGCTGGCTCATGTTCCGCTCAACACCCATCCCAATCCGAAAACAGTGCTGGTTGTCGGTGGCGGTGACGGAGGGACTGTGAGGGAGGTTTTGAAACATAATATTGATTCCGTTGACCTGGTGGAAATAGACGGCGATGTGGTCCGGCTCTGTAGGGAATTTCTGCCGGAGTTGGCAGGCGGTCTGGATGACCCCCGGGTTAGAGTCCACATTGGTGATGGGATTGAGTATGTACGTAAGCGGGAGGCGGCCTATGACTGTGTCTTGGTTGATTCATCAGACCCCGTCGGTCCGGCTGTCGGATTATTTGCCCGGGAGTTCTATAGTGATATTTTCAGGGCGCTCAAACCGGGAGGGTTGATGGCTGCTCAGACAGAGTCGCCGCTTTTCAATCAGGATTTGATCCGCCAGGTCACTAAGGGTTTGCGACAGATATTTCAAGATGTGCGATTTTACTGGGCCAACGTTCCAACCTATTCGATTGGCCCCTGGAGCTTTGCCCTGGCCGGTCAAAACATTAAAGGGGTTAATATGTCAGTCACCAGCGGCTGCCGGTATTATAATGATGCTATACACCAAGGCGCTTTTATGCTGCCTGCATATTTTCAAGATTTGTTGAAATAAAAAAAGGACTCGTTGAGTCCTCTTAAGGCACGTTTTTAACGGGCAAATACATGGCGTCCAATTTGAGTGATTATTGGACGTATCCGGATCCATTGATTGGTGGCGGTAACCGGATTGTAGTAGAAGATTGCGCCCTGGCTGGGATCGGTACCTTCTAAAGCTTCTTCTACAGCGTCATACGCTGTCTGATTAGGAGTGAGCCAAAACTGGCCGTCATGAACAGCGGTAAATGCCCAAGGTTCAAAAATTACGCTGGAAATTGTGTTGGGAAATTCATCATGTTCAACGCGGTTGAAAATGACTGCTGCCACTGCAACCTGACCGTTGAATGGTTCTCCCCGGGCTTCGCTGTATACTGCCCTAGCCAGGAGATCCATTTCTTCGCTGGTTACATTCATTCGCTGCCCATTTGGATTGCCGTTTGATTGTTGCCGGGTGGGCATGGTCAGACGTTGCCCGACTACAATCAAGTTGCTCTGCAGGTTATTGGCTTGTTTTATCGCATCAACTGTTGTGTCATATTGACGGGCCAGCATAAACAAGGTGTTGCCACGCACTACCGTGTGTACTTGGGGGATTTTCAACTCTCTGCCTGCATAAATCAAATCACTGGACAGATCATTGGCATCTTTCAGGTTTTGTACTGAAACCCCAAACTGATTTGATATACGCCACAGGTTGTCTCCGGGCTTGATTTGATAAGTTTGACCGTAGGCAGTGGATAATGACGCGAGGAGGATCGTCAAACAGATGGTAAACGTCGCTGTTCTCGATAGCTTTCTTAACATAATTCACCGTCCCTTAGTAATTCTGTAGTTTATCGAAATACAGTGTAAATTATAGATGTTTCAGGGAGCCGCAACAAACCGCTTACTTGTCCATATCGGCGTCAATTGCGCACTAGTTTATGTTATGTAAACTTATCCAAGTTTTTTCTTATGATTGCTGTATGATGGCAGATTTGGGTAGAAGGGAGGTGCTCATATGGAAATTAAAAGTAAAATTCTTGAAGACAAAGATATCAAACGCACGATCAGTCGTATATCCCATCAAATTATCGAGAGAAACCAAGGTGTCGAGAATGTAGTTTTGCTAGGTATTAAAACCAGGGGGGTACCGCTTGCCAGGCGGATTCAAGAACGAATATATGCAATTGAAGGTGCCGAGTTGGCAGTGGGAGAGTTGGATATAACTCTTTATCGTGACGATTTGACTACTGAATTGGAGCAGCCAGTGGTCCATAAGACCGAAATTCCATTTCCAGTTCAGGGAAAGATAGTGGTCTTGGTTGATGACGTCCTCTATACAGGCCGCACCGTCCGGGCCGCCATGGATGCAATTGTCGATTTAGGGCGTCCCCGGGCGATACAGCTTGCTGTATTGGTCGATCGCGGTCATCGGGAACTGCCGATTCGGGCAGATTTTGTGGGTAAAAATGTGCCGACCGCCCGGGACGAAATAATATGTGTGCGTTTTGAAGAAGTCGATGGACAGGACTCTGTAGTAATTGCAAAATGATCTACCTGGCGCTGAGGGCCCTGATTGTTGGAATTGCGTTGGGGCTTGTCACCGGCGTAGGTGTCTGGGCTTTTGCTGCGGCCATAATCAGCATCGGAGCCTGGCTTCGGTTTAAAACGAAATCCCTTTTAGCTCTAGCCTGGATTTTATTTGGGATTGGGTTGGCGGCCCAGGCTTTTATAGCGCTTCCCAGACCGGAACCGTTTTATGGAGAAAAATTAACTTATCAATTTGCCCTCAATCGCCCTGTATATTTACATGGGGAGCAAATGGTTTGGGAGGCAGAAGTGCTGTTGCCACCAGAGTTATCGGGAGCAGTTGTGACAGTTACTGATGTCAGTGAATTAGGGACGTACACAGCGGAAGCAGTCTTGGTTCCACCGGTGCGTTACCGAAACCCAGGTGAACTCTGGCGCTATCGCCAGTATATGTTTAAAAGACAAGTTGGCAGGCTTACTGACAGCGAAGTAATCTTTGTTCAACCCCGCAATCCGTCAGCGCTTGAAACTGTTCGTGGAAGCTATCGTCAAAATCTCTTGACATACTTGGGTGACGAGGCGGGCCCGGTTGCCTTGGCGTTGACAACAGGTGACCGCTCGCTCTTGGGACCCGACACCCGGTCACTTTTAAATCAAACGGGTATCGGGCATATAACTGCTCTCTCGGGCATGCATTTAAGTGTGTTATCAGCACTTTGCCTTCTGATGATGCGGCAGATATCAAAACGTAAATTTGTTGCTGAAGTCGCTACTGGCATGTTGATAATCGGCTTTATTGTTTTTGTAGGGCCCCGTATCTCGTTGTTACGGGCCGCAGCAATGACTGGTTTCAGTTTAGTTGGGTATATCAGCACTGGGCGATCAACTTCAGGAGTTCAGGCCCTGTGCTGGGTGAGTTTTGTTTTTTTATGCTACAATCCTTTGTGGCTATTTGAAAGCGCTTTTTTGCTTTCCTTTGGCGCTACCTTATGTTGTTTACTATTTGGAAGGCAGGTTGAATCACGGCTAGCGCTTGTACCGCACCCCTTTCGTCGGGTGCTGGCCCTTAGCGCTGCAATCCAGCTTGGTATGCTTCCCCTCAACTTATGGTTGTTTGGCGGGGTTTCTGTGTGGGCGGTGCTGTTGAACACAATTATTGTGCCGCTGCTGCCGGTTTTAATGTTCTTTGCATTGTTATGTGGTCTAGGGGGTATGACGGCGACGCTGGCTAGTGGCTTCGCTTTGCCCTTGATTGCCGGCTTGTTGGCTATTGTTGACGGGTTCGCAAGCCTTCCTGGCTGGCTGTGGGTTCCGTGGCCGGTTATAGCGATACTGAGCGGCAGTCTGGCAACCTATTATCTTTCATTGCGTTTGTGGCCGCGTTTTCGGTTGAAATTAGCCGCTGGCGCCGGTATACTGCTCCTTGTCGGACATTTTGCTGTGCAATCAATACCGGCCGTTTGGTTTCTTGATGTGGGGCAGGGCGATGCGATTCTAATTCGCAATCAGAGACAATGGTATTTGATTGACACTGGCGATGAGTATGCCGCCCAATGGGGGTTGATTCCCGCCCTTCGTCAGCTTGGGGTGAACAAATTACGGGCAGTAATAATCTCACACCCCCATTGGGATCATGTCGGCGGTCTGCCGGTGATTCTTGATGAATTTACGGTGGATGCTATATGGGTTAATGAGGATTTTGATATAGAGATAAATGAGAGTACCCAGACTTTGACCGGTTCAATTGAACTGGCCGCCGGGATTATGCTCCATGCGCCAGGCAGGGATCTGGGGTCCTTGAATAATAATTCGCTCTTGGCTTCGCTGGATCTTAATCAGACTTCTGTGTTGCTTACTGGGGATATAGAGTTGGCCGGAGAGGAATTCTGGCAAGAGTCGGTGGATAATCACCAAATTCTTAAAGTGCCGCATCATGGCAGTGATACTTCCTCAAGCCATAGTTTTATCGAGGCGGTGGCTCCTGAAGCAGCGATAATCAGTTGCGGGCTGAATAATCGTTATCAGTTTCCTCATGAGCATACGCTGCAGGTTTTGGCAAGCAATGATATCGAAATCTGGCGCCTTGACCACCAAGGCTATGTCAGGGCCATGTTGTTGCCGGGTGGGTCCTACAATTTAAAATCTTTCGGGGGTGACGTATGGCCGAAAACTTTTTCATCCGTGGTTCGGAATATCTTGTCCGCAGCAAAATCCGGGAATTAACTGCAAAGTTTGCCGGCGAAAATATTTGGGATATCGAGCGTCCCGGTTCCTGGCAGGAGTTGGCTGATAAGCTGGCAACCCAGGGTATGTTTGCTGAGAGCAGGGTCTTTATTGTTGATTATGGGGAGTTAACCCGCTGGCAGGGTGTCGATGCCGGCAGTGTGGAGAGAGTTCTACCCAGCCATACTAATGTTTTAGTTATTTATGCTCTGGGTAAGCCGGACAAGCGTACGGGATTGTATAAAGCCGTAAGCAAACATTCCAGGGAAGAAGTTTTGTCCGCTCCACGTGACCTGGTGCGCTGGGTGATGGACGAGACAAATCATCGTCAGGGAACTATTTCGCGGTCGGCAGCCCGGGCGCTTTTGGCCCGGACAGGTCCGGATCTGCAATTGCTCAGCACTGAAATTGACAAATTGCTCAGTTATAATGCACAGATAACTGAAGAATCCGTAACTGAGCTGGCGACTAACTCTGTCCAGGCCAATGTGTTTCAATTGGTGGACGCGGTGGTAACCGGCAACACTAAGCGCAGTCTAGAAACAGCCAGCTTGTTATATACTGGCGCTTCGGCGTTTCCGTATATTATCCAGATGCTCGCCCGTCAATACCGTTATTTATTTCAGATTGTTTTTTTAAAGAAACAAGGTTTCGGCGCCAGTGAAATCAGCGAGCGTTTAAAATTGCATTCCTACGCCTTTGAAATTATGTGGAAGCAGGCAAATAACCTGGATGTAGCGAAATGTGCCGTCGCTTTGCAGAACTTGGCCGAAGCCGATTATAAATTTAAGACAGGAGCTTACCCCGCGTTTGCTCTGTTGCATAGTCTGATCACCAAATTAGCAAAATAAAAAATCCCGATTATTGGTCGGGATTTTTTTATAGTTTTGCGGCCAGTCTCGATTTGCGACGGGCAGCGGCGTTTTTATGGATGATACCTTTGGCTGCAGCTTTGTCGAGCTGGGATGAAACTTTTTGGAAAAGGACAGTGGCTTTTTCTTGTTCGCCGGCGTTGACAGCTTGTTCATATTTTTTTGCCGTTGTTTTGATGGCGGATTTGGCGCTAGTGTTGCGTACACGTTTAACAGCGCTGATTTTGACGCGCTTCTTCGCTGATTTGATATTTGGCAATTGGTACACCTCCTTGTTTCTGAATAGGCAACATAAGGATTTTATCACGGCTCCGGGTGGATTGCAAGTTTTACCGGCCAGAATTATTTTGTTTTTTCTGGGACAATCTAAGCAAGAAGGAGGGAATACAATGCTAAGATTAGTGGTTAGGTTTATAGTTTCTGCTTTGGTTTTGATGTTCGTCGGATTTCTTGTGCCGGGTGTCTCTGGAATGGGTTTTGGGACCGCTCTCCTGGCGGCAGTAGTAATCAGCGTCTTGGGATATCTGGCGGAGTCGCTGTTTGGCAAAAACGCTTCTCCTCAAAACCGGGGTTTAGCCGGCTTTGCTTCGGCAGCTGTGGTTATTTATCTGACCCAATGGCTGGTGCCTGAATTCAATGTCTCAATCATTGGCGCCCTGTTGGCTGCCTTGGTTATCGGGATAATCGACGCATTCGTGCCCACTGAGTTAAGGTAACGTGGAGGTTAATATGGAGTTAAAGACCGGACTGGTAATCGAAGCACACGAGGTACTGCTCCAAACCAGCCAGTTGCCTGAAATCGAGGGTATTGACACTCGTCATTTTCGGGAAGGCGATGTGGATATTTCAGTAATTGAGATTCTATCGGATGCTGCAGCTGAGAAAATAGGCAAAGCCAAGGGAAAGTACGTTACATTAGAGGCTCCGGGCATGCGGGACAAAAACTCTCAGCTTGAAGAGCATTTACTGGGCATCCTTAACACTCAGTTACAGGATATTGTGCCCCTCAGTGAGGACACCTCGGTACTGGTGGTGGGATTGGGAAACTGGAATGTAACCCCCGACTCGCTTGGCCCCAGCGTCGTGGAAAATCTTTATGTTACAAGGCACCTTAAATCCCTCTATCCGGATAAACTGGGGCCGGGCTTTCGAAACCTATGCGCGATCGCCCCTGGTGTGCTGGGAATTACCGGTATCGAAACCAGCGAAATCATCTATGGCATCGTGCAGCGGGTTAAACCGGATGTTGTGGTTGCGATTGATGCTCTAGCCGCTAGAAGTCTGCATCGGTTGAACACGACAATACAAATATCCGACACAGGTATTTATCCCGGCTCAGGGGTTGGCAACAGACGTCAGGGGTTGACAAAAGATACACTGGGAGTTCCTGTGATTGCAGTCGGCGTTCCGACAGTAGTTGATGCCGCCACCATGACAAACGATGTCATTGACCTTCTGATTCAAGCGATGCGTGATGAAGCGGCGGAATTGAGTTCCAACACCGAGAATATCCTCAAGATTCTTGATGATTTCGCCACCGAAGACAAGCACAAAATGATTAGAGAAGTCCTGGACCCGACAATCGGCTTGTTGATGGTCACACCAAAAGAAGTTGATCGATTATTAGAAGATATTTCGTCGCTGTTGGCCAATGCCCTCAATGTGGCTTTACATCCGCGGGTAGCCAGGGAATATTTAAATTAGGGTCATGTGACCCTTTTTTTTTATTATTTCGGTTTTGCCTGCATACTATATTTTATGGGGGTGTTCATAATGAAGATAGCGATTAAACCGGCAATTATTCTTGGCCTTTGCATGTTGTTATTGGTGAGTTTACTTTTGGGCCAGTGGTTTGCTCCACTATCCATGACTTTGGGTTTTGACCCCACATATTTATTGAGTTGGGGCGCCCCCGCGGTTTTTTACGACGGCTTTGGTAACCGTGGCCTCAGCGCTCAGGTGGAACCGTGGCGCTTGTTGGGCTTGCAGCTACCCGCGTTTGCCGCCCTGGAACTCCCGGAGGAAGTTCCGGTTATTGAGCCCAGTCCTTTAGAACCTGTCTCTCCCGGACTTAACCAGCCGACAGACCCTGAGGCGCCCGCGATTAAGGTGGACGGTCTTGTGGGGATTTACCACTCCCATACAACTGAATCTTTTATTTCTACCGCGGGAGTGACACATACAGAAAACTTTGACAAAACTGTAGTACGGCTTGGAATGGTTATTGCAGACTCCCTAACCGCCCGGGGAATCGATGTCGTACATGACCGCACATACCATGACCAGATTTACAGCGAATCCTACCGGCGTTCCGCTGAGACGCTAAAAAAAATGAAAGCCAGCCATCCCGGCTTTAACTTAATAATGGATGTCCACCGGGATTCGGTGAGATCTAATCCGAGAGGGGCAACTACAGCACGCATAAATGGTCGTGAAGCAGGGATGATAATGTTTATAGTGGGCTCACGGCATCAAAACTGGCGGGAAAATTACCGGGTTGCCATGTCGCTGGACGCAATTATCGAAGAGATGTATCCGGGATTGACTCGGGGAGTACGGGTGTATAGTTTTGCAACGTATAATCAGGATTTGCATCCCCAGTCAATATTAGTGGAAATCGGTGGCGATCATAATACTTTAGAGGAAGCGATGTATGGCGCCGAGCTGTTTGCGGACGCGGTGGCAGTATATCTGGAGGGGTTAAATCCTGAGCGCTGAAGAGAAGAACCTGTTGTTCGTCTGTATGCTGATACTCGCGATTGCTGTCCCGACAGGAATCAACATTGTGGATAGAAAGTTCACCGCCCTGCAGCAACCAGATTCCCCGTTTGTAACCATCGGCATCGAGTATGCCCATGGGTTTGTTTTAGCTGGTCCGGACAATGTTTACAACATTCCGGGCCTGCAATTATTTAACCTGGCTGTTCAGGATGAACATATAGTAGTAACCATTGGCGAAACCCAATTTACGCTGCCTTTGTACATTGATTTGTTTAGACTTGGTTCGCAAGCTGCAGATATTGACAAAACAATGCGCTAATGGTATTTTTTTTAGTGTGGATTAGCACTCATGTTAAACGAGTGCTAACAGAAGGGAGGAGCGCGATGCTGGATGCCAGAAAGCGTCAAATTCTGAAGGCGATTATTCAGGACTATATCTTTACCGCAGAGCCGGTTGGTTCCAGGGCCCTGGTCAAACGGCATGATATCGGGCTCAGTCCGGCCACAATTCGTAATGAAATGGCAGACCTGGAGGAGCTGGGCTATTTAGAGCAGCCGCACACTTCTGCTGGACGCATCCCGTCACATAACGGCTACAGGTTTTATGTGCACTCACTGATGGAGGACATGGAGCTGACTGGCGATGATTTGTTTCAACTTAAGAACTTGATTTCAGAAGTCAGCCCGGAAACCAACCAATTTCCCCGGCAGATTGCAAAATTGCTCTCCTCATTGACCAGCTACATTTCTTTGATCGCCGAACCGTCTGACAAAGATCGCTGCATCAGTCATGTGGATATAATCCCCCGAACCAATGATTTGGGAACGATGATTGTTGTGCTCAATGACGGTATTGTCAAGTTTCGTTCGGTTACTTTACCGGACGGGCTGCAGGTTTCTCAAATCAAGGCTCTTACAACATTTGTGAATCACCACCTTCAGGGGGTACCGCTTGCCCAGATTTCAGATTCGCTGTTGCGGGGCATCAAGAGCGATTTTGCCGGCAATATTGCCGTCGTAGACCACATAATTAAATTGGTTCAGTTTATGCTGGACAGCGAAAATGAAAACCTGGTGGTGGACGGCGCTGTTAACATGCTCCAGCAACCAGAATTTAACGATGTCGGTAAAGTCCGAGAGCTGCTTCAGTCACTGGAGCAAAACGATTTGCTTTTACAACTGTTAAATGCAGGTCGCGCCGAGGCTGATACAATCATCAAAATCGGTTCCGAGATTGGACTCGATTCATTTAATAATTGCAGTCTTGTGGTTACGGCTTTTAAACGAAACAACAAAAATATGACTATTGGTATTCTTGGTCCTACACGGATGGACTACGCAAAGACACTTAGTTTTATCAAGGTGTTGCGGGAGTATTTGAATAGTTTTGGAGGTATTGGCAATGACTGAAGAAAAGCAAAATCCTGAGCAAGTTGAAGAACAAGCGAATTCTGCTGAACCAGAAGAAACCGGACCCTGTCCGCAATGCCAGGAGTTGGAGGCAAGATATAAGCGCCTGGCCGCTGATTTGGAAAATTTCCGAAAGCGCTCTGAACGAGTGAATCGGGAAATTGTGTCCCGGGCCACAGAAGACCTGGTTTGCAAGCTGCTTCCGGTGTTGGATAATTTCCGGATTGCCCTGGATCGAGGTAAGCAGGACGATCCTTTTTTCAAGGGAATGGAAATGATTCATCAACAGTTGATGGATGTTTTGCAGGCAGAGGGACTTCAGCCCCTTTCGGCACAAGGGGAGAGCTTTGACCCATCTTTTCACGAAGCGGTGGCCTTTGTTGATGCTGATGCGGACTGCCCGGGCAACATAGTAACGGAAGATTTACGCCTGGGCTATAAGCTGGGTGATAAGCTAATCAGACCATGTATGGTTAAGGTGAGTAAACAGAAGGAGGAACAAGACGATGAGTAAAGTAATTGGTATTGATTTGGGAACAACAAACTCAGTTTTGGCTGTGATGGAAGGGGGTAAACCGGAGGTTATCGTCAACTCCGAGGGTGGCCGCCTTACTCCTTCAGTGGTGGCCTTCAGCAAGAATGGCGAGCGTTTGGTTGGACAAACTGCAAAGCGACAGGCCGTTGTTAACCCGGAACGGACAATCTCTTCAATTAAACGGCATATGGGCACAGATCACAAAGTAACCATTGATGATAAATCTTTTACTCCCCAAGAAATATCGGCAATGGTCTTACAAAAAATGAAAAAAGACGCCGAGGAATATCTGGGCGAGGAAGTAAAGGATGCGGTAGTTACCGTCCCCGCTTATTTCAGCGATTCCCAGCGGCAGGCAACCAAGGATGCTGGCAAGATTGCCGGTCTCAATGTACTGCGTATAATTAACGAGCCGACAGCAGCAGCCCTGGCATACGGTCTGGATAAAGATAATGATCAGGTAATTTTGGTCTTTGACCTGGGTGGTGGTACCTTCGATGTTTCAATCCTTGAAATTGGCGACGGCGTTTTTGAGGTAAAGGCAACAAATGGCAATAACCGCCTGGGTGGCGATGATTTTGACCAATGTGTAATGGATTGGATGGTCAGCGAGTTTAAAAAGCAAACCGGAATTGACCTCAGCAAAGATAAAACTGCTGCTCAGCGTTTGGTTGAGGCAGCGGAAAAGGCAAAGATTGAACTTTCCTCTACTTTACAAACAAATATCAGTCTACCGTTTATCACCGCAACCCAAGACGGGCCGCAGCATTTGGATATGACCTTGACCCGGGCTAAGTTTAATGAGCTCACCAGACATTTGGTGGAGTTGACTATGAAGCCGACGCGTCAGGCGCTGGAAGATGCCAAACTCAAGCCCGAAGAAATTGACAAAATCATCTTGGTTGGCGGCTCTACCCGCATCCCCGCCGTCCAGGATGCAATCAAGGAAATGACCGGCAAGGAGCCCCATAAAGGGGTCAACCCCGATGAAGTTGTGGCCCTAGGCGCTGCAATTCAGGGCGCAGTTTTGGCTGGCGAAGTTAAAGATGTCCTGCTTTTGGATGTTACGCCCCTGTCCTTGGGTATTGAAACCCTGGGCGGCGTGTTTACCAAACTGATTGAACGGAATACGACAATACCCACTTCAAAGAGCCAGATTTTTTCCACTGCCTCTGACAATCAGCCCAGTGTTGAAATCCACGTGCTTCAGGGTGAGCGCCCGATGGCTGCCGATAACAAAACTTTGGGCCGCTTCCATCTGGACGGCATTCCGCCGGCACCCCGTGGTGTGCCACAGATCGAGGTTTCTTTTGATATCGACGCCAACGGGATTGTCAATGTTTCCGCCAAGGACTTGGCTACCAAGAAGGAACAAAAAATTACAATCACTGCTTCCAGCGGTCTCGATGATAATGAAATCGAAAAAATGGTTCAGGATGCCGAAAAGTATGCCCAGTCTGATGAAGAGCGCAAAAAGCTGGCGGAAGCTAAGAATAACGCCGACAATTTGGTCTACAGCACTCGCAAAACCGTCAGCGACCTGGGTGACAAAGTAGATGCGGCACGTAAACAGGAAATTGAGGCGGCCGTAACGAAGTTGGAAGAGGCCATTAAGAGTGAAGACCTGCAGCAGATTGAGGCTGAAACCGAGACTGTTACAAAAATCATGCATGAGTTATCGGCTCAGGCTTATCAGCAATCAGCAGAAGCTGAAGGGGCAGATGCTGGCGCTGAAGAGGGGACAGTTGACGCTGACGCCACTGATGTAGATGAAGAAAAATAATTTGGGACCCAAAGTCAAAGCCTGGCTTGGCTTTGACTTTTTAAATGCGGGAGGTGTTGCCGATGTCTGGATTTGATCCCTATCAGACCCTGGGTGTAAGCAAAAATGCTTCCCAGGAGGAAATAAAAAAAGCATATCGGAAACTGGCTCGTAAATATCATCCGGACCACAATCCTGGCGATAAGAGCGCGGAAGTCAAGTTCAAAGAATTAAAGAAGGCCTATGACATCATTGGCGATGCCAACCGGCGGGAGCAATACGATAATTACGGCTTTACCGGCGATGAACAGCAAGCTGGTGGTTTTGGCGGTTTTGACGGCGGTTTTGGAGTAAACTTTGAAGACATCTTTGAGTCGATGTTTGGCCAGGGTTTTGGCGGCCAAGGCGGCAGGCAGCGGCCACAACGAGGTGCTGATTTGCGCATGGATCTCTCCTTGAGTTTTGAGGAGGCCGCTTTTGGAACCGAAAAAGAAGTTTCGTATCATGTCTATACCGTATGTTCCGACTGTCATGGTTCCGGCGCCCGTCCGGGCACAAGTCGTCAGCAGTGTTCCGAGTGTAAGGGCAGCGGACAAGTGCGTGTGGTAAAAAACACCTTGTTGGGCAGGATGGTACAGGTCCAAACCTGTCCCAGTTGTTCCGGCCAGGGCAGTGTGATCAAGGAGAATTGTCCCAATTGCCGTGGCCAGGGGCGGGTGGAAACGCAGCTGCGTAAGAAGATCAAAATTCCCGCTGGCGTCGATAATGGGTCCCGAATCAGGGTTAGCGGCGGTGGCCATGCCGGTCATCAAGGAGCCCCGGCCGGAGACCTATATCTGGTGGTTTCTGTGCGCCCCCATGAATATTTCACTAGAAAGGGGCAGGATGTGCACTTGGATGTTCCCATTGGCCTTGCCCAGGCGGCCCTGGGGGTTGAATTGGATGTGCCCACACTTGATGGCGTCCAACGTTTGAATATTCCCCCCGGGACCCAAAGTGGCGACAGTTTCCGCATTCGGGGCAAAGGGATACCAGCTGTAAATCGGAATATCCGCGGCGACCAACTGGTGAAAGTCCGCATTGATGTGCCAAAGCGTCTGAGCCCCGAGGCCAGGGAAGCTTTGCGGACATATGCCAAGTACAGCGGGGAAACTATTGAGAATGTAGACGGCGATATTCTCACCCGAATAAAACGGGCTTTTGGCAGGAGGTAGTAACTTGAGCTGGTCTGAAATAAAGGTGACAACGGCAGGGAACTATATTGAAACAGTGGCAAACTTTTTTCATGAAACCAATGCTGGTGGTGTGGTTATTGAGCAGGGGCCGGGTGCCCAGAGCTCGGCAATCGCTTATCTGCAAAGCGGCCCGGGTGTAGAGGATGTTCTGGCCCGGTTGGAAAATCTATTTTCTGACCTGGGTGAAAATCTGGAGTATAGTATCACGCCGATAAAGGAAGAAGACTGGGCGGAAGAGTGGAAAAAATATTATCATCCGGTGACAATTGGCAGCGTTACAATTAAACCTTCCTGGCTGGATTTCTCTGGCGCTTCGCCAATTGTAATCGAGTTGGACCCAGGGTTGGCTTTTGGTACCGGTATTCATCCCACCACCCAGCTCTGTGTGCGGGAACTTGTGAAATTAGTTCGTCCCGGGTGGACGGTCATAGATATCGGCTCCGGTTCGGGGATTTTGTCCATTCTCGCCGCGAAGCTGGGAGCGCATCGGGTAACCGGCTATGAAATTGATTCAATGGCAGTGCGAATTGCCAGGGAAAACAGTTTGCGCAATAATTGCAGCGTGAATTTTATTGAGGCCGATGCGCTAAAGGGCGACCTGCTTCAGGAAGCTGATTTGTTAGTGGCAAATATTGGTTTTAACGCTGCCCTGACTTTGTTAGGTTTGTATGCCGATAAACTTAAAGCCGGCTTAATGGTTCTCAGCGGTTTTTCCAACGAACAGCTCCAGCAGTTACAGCGGCAGGCTGATGCTGCTGAAATCTTTGTTCGTTCCCGAACCAAAGATGGTTGGGGCTGCCTGGTTGTTGGACAATGAAACGCTTGGTAGTTGCAGGACATTTCGCGCCCGGAGAAGCGGTTCCGCTTTCTCAGGAGCAGCTGCATTATTTGCAGACAGTGCTGCGCCTTAGTCCCGGGGACAAGTTTGTTTTGATTGATCAGCAAGGCCAAGGATACTTGGCTGTTCTCCAGTCTGAACATTGCCATTTGGAGATGACAGCTGCAATTGCCGATAATGAGCCGCAGATCGATGTCGAGTTATGCTTACCGCTGCTAAAAGGTGATAAACTGGAATGGGTTATCCAGAAAAGTGTTGAATTGGGAGTGCAAAGGATTGTTCTTTACTCCGCTGCCCGTAGTGTTGTCAAGGTGACGGGGAGTTTCCAACGCAAGCTGGCCCGATGGCAGACAATCGCTGTCAACGCTGTGCAGCAGTGTCGACGTACCCGGATACCGGAGATCGTTGGGATGAAGAATTTGGAACAATTGCCTGGCGGTGACCGTCTGTCTCTGTTCGCATGGGAGGAGGCCAAAGATCCCGGGCTGTCCCGTTTGACAGCTTCTGTTACCGGCGCCCTAAGAATTCTCGTGGGCCCCGAGGGCGGGCTTACCGAAGAAGAAGCAGAGATTTTGACCCAGGCTGGCTGGCAGCAGGTGAGTCTGGGGCCACGAATATTGCGGGCCGAAACTGCTGCCATTGCCATGTTAACCTGTGTGCTCTTTGCTGCAGGCGAATTGGGGTGAAACCGATTAAAATCGCAATTACCACTTTGGGTTGTAAAGTTAATCAGGACGAATCGGCAGGAATTGAACAATTATTTACCAACGCAGGCCATGATATTGTTAATTTTTCCGAGCATGCAGATGTTTATATTGTTAATACCTGCACTGTAACCCACCTGGGTAGTCGGAAATCCCGTCAACTATTACGACAGGCGCGTCGGCGCAATAATGCGGCCTGTGTTGTTGCCCTGGGCTGTTATCCCCAAACTGCTTCCGGTGAGTTGAGTGAAATGGCCGAAGTTGATTTGGTGGTGGGGAACAGCCACAAGCGAGAAATTGTTAACATTGTCGAAAAGGCTATACAAGGCAACCAACGGCGGGTGGTGGTGCACCCACTTGAGAGCTTTGATGAATTGCCGGTGGCGGTGACCGCCAGTAGGCATCGTGCGACCCTTAAAATCCAGGAAGGGTGCCAGCGGTTTTGCACATATTGCATTGTGCCAATGGCCCGGGGCGGATTGCGGAGCATGCCGGTGGCCCAGGTTGTGGAGCGGGCTCAAGAGCTGGCGGCCAAAGGGTATGGTGAAATTGTTCTTACCGGTATCAACTTGACTTCCTATGGGCGGGAAACTGTTGACGGCCGCTCTCTGGCAGCGGTGATTCGCGCCCTGGACGTTTTGCCTGTCGATGTTCGTGTCCGGATTAGTTCGGTGGAGCCCACCGATTTCAACGCTGATTTGATCGATGCCATTGCCGGTAACCCCAGGGTCTGCAAACATTTTCATATCCCTTTGCAAAGCGGGAGTGACAATATTCTCAGGCGCATGGGACGGAAATATCAACGTAAAGATTATTTGGATTTGATTGCCGGCCTTAAGAATAAGTTTAATAAGCCGTCTTTTTCCACTGACATCATTGTCGGTTTTCCCGGCGAATCTGATGCTGATTTTCTGCAAACAGTAGAGTTGGTTGAAGCTGTTGAGTTTTGCAAGCTCCATGTGTTTCGGTTTTCTGCCCGGCAGGGCACTCCGGCGGCAAAATTCAAGGAGCAAATTGCTCCCCAACTGAAAAATAGCCGTAGCGAAATCTTGATTGATGCCGGACACGGTTCCGCGCTACGCTATGCCAATTCTTTAGTTGGGTTTGAAGAATCGGTATTAATAGAGGAACCGAGTCCGGTGGATGAAGGTTACATGGTTGGCTATGGCGAGCGTTATGTGCGAATCCATTGCGCCGCAGAGGCAGAACCCGGCAGTATCCTGCCTGTTAAGATTACCAGTCAGTTCAACGGAGAGTTGAAGGGACAAATGGTATAAGCAAGAGTCCATAATCATATATATACATTACCTCGCAAAAAATGGGAGGTAATGTTATGACCAGATTAATCGTTGTTGAGGCCAAACGGCTGCTGCCGCTGGCGGTATTGTTTTTGATGCTCTTGGCTGTATCGGTTTATGACGGACTGTCCGGGCCGGTTTCGCCTGTAACCCATGAGGCAGATACAATTCCTTACCGCAGTGTCGGCCAGGGTTCGCTTTTGTCGGGTAACGAGATTATCGTGATCAGCGATTGGGATATGTGGGTTTCTGTTCATGGAACACTGGGAATAGGTCTCAGTGACTATGATTTTAATCCCGACACCGAAATCGCCTTGCTTTTGCTAAACTGTCAGGCGCGGAGTACTGCGATTTCTGATGAAGGTGTTGTGTCAATTGCTGCTTTAGAGCGAAAAGACACATATCAACTGATTGTTATTGATCGGACTCACCTGCCTGGGGGAGGCATGGATATTAAATTCGAACTAACGTCTAATTAGACGCCCAGTGAACGGGCGTTTAATTTTTATGCAGGATTTGGGAAATATATCTAGAAATATTAACATAGGGTTCAGGAGGTGATATCAATGTCTGACTGTATTTTTTGTAAAATTGCTAGTGGCGAAATCGACTCGGAAGCAATTTACCGGGACGACGAAATAATCGTCATCAAGGATATTAACCCGCAGGCGCCGGTGCATTTGCTGGTAATTCCGGCAAAACACTACCAGGATCTCACTGCCCCCGAGTTTGAAGCTCCGCTTATGGGTCGACTGCTGGCCAAAGCCTCCGAGCTTGGTAAACGCTACGGGCAGGAAAACGGTTTCCGGGTCGTGATAAATACAGGGCGCTTGGCCGGTCAAACCGTGGGGCATGTTCATTTCCATGTACTGTCCGGTAGGGAGTTACAGTGGCCTCCGGGCTAAATAAGTTGACAGCTAACCAAAAACAAGGGTATAATTTACTGCGTGCAACAGTTGTCGGTTTTTTTGAGGGGAGGGTAGAAACACGTGTCTGAAGTAAAGGTAGGCAAAAACGAATCTTTGGATAACGCCCTGCGCCGGTTTAAACGTCAGTGTCAAAAGTCCGGCGTTTTGTCAGAGGTCCGCAAGCGGGAGCATTATGAGAAACCCAGCGTCAAGCGGAAGAAGAAGTCAGAAGCAGCACGACGCAAAAAAAGAAGATTTTAATTAAGGAGCAGGGCAAATGGTTGAAATTATTAATATCCTCGATCAGGATATGAAAGCTGCCATGAAAGAGAAGGATAAGTTCACCCTCTCAGTAATTCGGATGCTCCGCTCAGAAATCAAATATGCAGAAATTGCAGCAGGTTCCTCTTTAAATGAGGAGCAGGTTATTGATGTTTTGTCCCGGGAGGCCAAGAAACGCCGCGATGCGGCCGCTGATTATGTAAAAGCGGGGCGCGCTGAGACGGCGAAAAATCTTGAACAGGAAGTAGCGATAATCAGCCGCTACTTACCAGAACCACTGAGTGAGACAGAACTTACAGAACTTGTCAGCGCTGCAATAACCGAGACCGGGGCCTCGACCCCTGCCGATATCGGCAAAGTCATGGGAATCGTTATGCCCCAGGTCAAGGGACGGGCTGATGGAAAGCAGGTTTCTGCTTTTGCCCGGAAATTAATCAGTAAATAACCGGGAGACCGGTTATTTACTTTTAGAGCAGGATAAATCCAGCATTTTGACGAATATTAATTTATTAGTAATAGTTCAGGGGAGGTGTAACATGTCTAGGAAAACGAGAATTATCATTTATCTGGCAGTCATCTTATGTGTGTCTTTGTTTCTGCCGGCTGTCGGTGAGGCCCAGGAGGGCAGTGTGCAAATAGTCCGCTTGGATGGAGAAGTGGATAATTACCTGCCCACTTATTTGCAACGCGCTTTTGAGTCGGCGGAAAATGCCGGAGCTGAGGCGATTATCCTGGAAATTACCACACCTGGCGGCTTTGTGCTGGCAGCGTTTGATATCGGCGATGTTATAATCCAGACTGGCATACCCGTCTATGCGTATGTACGCACGTACGCTCTTTCAGCCGGTGGTTACATAGCCCTGGCCTGTGATGAGCTTTATATGAATGCCGGCAGCACCATGGGGTCGATTATGCCCGTTACTGGCGAAGGTGCGCCTGCTGACGAGAAGACTTTTTCTGCTGTTGAGAAGGCGGTTCGTTCGGCTGCAGAGCGTAACGGCCGCGATCCTGAAATTGCCTCGGCGATGGTTCGGCCTGAAAAACAGATTGATGGTATCGTGGGTCGCGGAGAGCTGTTGACCCTTACTTCTCAAGAGGCATATGATTTGGGATATACCGAGGCAATTGTCAATAGCCGTACGGAGGTTCTTGAGGAAGTGGGCCTTGCTGGTAGAGAAACTATCGAATATCAGCCCTCCCGGGCCGATGGAATTGCCCGCTGGCTGACCGGACCATTAATTAGTCCGCTTCTGTTATCGGTGGCGATTGCCGCATTGTTCATTGAGCTATTCACCGCCGGTTTTGGAGTCGCCGGTTCTATCTCGGTGGCAGCATTTGCCCTTTATTTCGGTGGTCATCTTGTTGCCGGGTTTGCACACTGGGAACATATTGCCGTGTTTCTGCTGGGCATAGTGTTTTTGGCGGCAGAAATCTTTATCGCCGGATTCGGCGTCTTAGGTATAGTTGGTCTGGTTGCTGTGGCCTTTAGTATCATTCTCTCAGCGGAAACTGTGGAGCAGGGCTTTAAAACTTTGGGCTGGGCGACACTGTTTGCCGTGGTGATTATTGCCGTCGCCTTCCGGTTTTTGAGGCGTAGCACCCTGTGGCAACGCCTGGTGCTCAGTTCCTCTGAGTCTAAAGAGGAAGGATATGTGGGGCCTAAGGATATTACATCACATATTGGCATGGAGGGTGTAACTGTTACCCCCTTAAGGCCAAGCGGCACGGTTGAGCTCAGTAATGGCGAACGGATTGATGCAATTACCCAAGGCTCATATATCCCTCGGGACACCGTAATTTTTGTCAGCGGTTATTCCGGCGCGGAAGTTGTGGTATTTGAAAAGAAAGAGTAACTGGTTGTAATTGTGCTTTTGCACAGCAATAAAAAATTTAAGATTTGGAAGGGAGATTGTTATGGGTCCAGAAATAGCGTTTGTGTTTGTTGCGATTGTTCTCGGGATACTTGTACTTTCGCTGCTCTTTAGCTTTATCCCGGTTGGTCTCTGGATTAGCGCCTGGGCGGCAGGAGTTCGTGTCGGCCTGCCAACTCTTATTGGTATGCGTCTGCGGAGGGTTATCCCTGCGCGGATAATCGCGCCGATGATTAAGGCTACCAAGGCTGGACTGACTGTCAGTATCGACAAGCTTGAAGGACATTACCTGGCTGGTGGGAATGTGGACCGGGTGATTAACGCATTGATTGCCTCCCAGCGGGCAAATATCGAACTGGGTTTTGAACGGGCTGCTGCTATCGATCTTGCAGGCCGTGACGTGCTCACCGCTGTCCAGATGAGCGTCAACCCTAAGGTTATTGAAACCCCAATCGTTGCCGCTGTGGCCAAGGATGGCATTGAAGTCAAGGCCAAAGCCCGGGTTACTGTGCGGGCCAATATCGATCGTTTGGTTGGTGGCGCCGGCGAAGAAACGATTATCGCACGAGTTGGCGAAGGTATTGTCACCACCATCGGTTCTGCTAGCACCCATAAGCAAGTGCTGGAGAATCCTGATTTAATTTCCAAAAACGTACTTGATCGTTCTTTGGATGCTGGAACCGCGTTTCAGATCCTTTCCATCGATATTGCCGATGTCGATGTAGGCAAGAATATTGGTGCCCAGCTGCAAACCGATCAGGCGGAAGCCGACAAGCGGATCGCCCAAGCAAAGGCAGAAGAGCGCCGTGCAATGGCTGTAGCTAAGGAGCAGGAGATGAAGGCATCTGTCCAGGAAATGCGCGCGAAAGTTGTGGAAGCCGAGGCAGAGGTTCCGAAAGCCCTTTCCACCGCGTTGCGTGAAGGTAAGCTGGGTGCCCTCGATTACTACAACCTACAAAATGTAGTGGCTGATACCCAGATGCGGGATTCCATAGGTAAGTCCGGTAAGGGCGGTTCCAACGACAAAGGTAACAAGTAGGAAACTAAAATGGAAATACTTATTCTGTTTGCCATCGGCATTATCTGGATGGTAATTAAGTCCCTGAACCAGGAACCACCTAAACAGCCCCAGCGGACACCGGTGCGGCCCCTGGTAGAAATGCCGGAGGCGACCGAAGCAGAGCTCCGTGGTGCGCAAACAGCTCCAAAACCAAAAGTTGATTTGCGTCAGGAAGAAGCGCCATTGATGGTGGAAGATTTAGATGATGATCAAGATGGCGGCCCTTGGGTGCTGGATACACAGGATGTGGTTAACGGTATTATCATGGCCGAAATTCTAGGCAAACCACGTTCTAGAAATCCCCACAGATTGATGAGCCGGAGAAACTAATCTCCGGCTTTTTTCTGCGTTTTTTATGTGCTACCAGTGTTTTCGCAGGCATAGTTTTTTACAAGAGGTGAATGCCTGTGAGTAAAAAAGTGAAAAAAAAGATGGCTGATGTATTTGAGTTTCCGCCTGATGTAGTTATGGATTTGCATCGGATTACAGTCATTGGAAATATCCAGGTTTATGTGGAAAACCATCGGGGAATCACCCTGTATACGGACACTGCTGTTAAGATTAGCGTCAATGGCGGCGAAGTTGTGATCAAGGGAAACGGACTACGCTTGCGCACTGTATACAGTGATGATATTTACGTGGAAGGCACAATTACTGAAATAAACCTGGAAGGACTCGATGGACAATGATAGGCCGAAAATTTCTCGGTTGGTTAGTTGGTTATGTCCGGGTACGCAGTCAAACTCCTTTTCCGGAAAAGATGGTGAATATTCTCGTCGCTAACGATATCGGTATGTGGGATATCATCGTCGGTGATGGTTGGTTGGAGTTCAGTACCGATGTTTTCAGCTACCGAAAATCCTGGGGTCTGCATCATAAAACGGGAAGTTCGCTGGAAGTGCTTTGGCGCGGCGGGCTCTATATCTGGTTGCGGACTTTACGTCGCCGCAAATTGCTGATTGCTGGTTTTTTTTGTTTTTGGCTCTTGGTCTATTGGCTGGCTGGGTTCGTGTGGACTCTTGAAATTAGCGGCCTTGAAACTATCAAAGAGGATGAATTTCTAGAATTTGTAGAAGAGCACGGTTTATACCGGGGCAGTCTACATCGCCGGCTGGATTTTGATACGTTGGAATCCGGAATAATTATAGAATTTCCCCAAATTGCGTGGGCAGCCGTCGAAAGGCAGGGGACTTATGTTAAAATAACAGTAGTGGAGAAGGAGCCGGTTCCCAAGGAGATAGATACTCCCATTGACATAGTTGCTGCTTATGATGGTATAATATCGGCAATAATGGTACTTCAGGGCAGGCCCTTGGTTGAGCCGGGCATGACAGTCGTTGTCGGCGATGTCTTGATAGCTGGATACCGGGAGGGCGAGAATGTAGTTCATGCCTCCGGCAATGTTAAAGCAACTGTTTACCTTGAGGGTTATGGCGAGTGCGCGCTCGCAGAAACAGAGTTTATCCCCACAGGTAATACCCAGGTGCAAAAATTTATTGAATTTGGTGAACGTCGTCTACTGATTTCCGGGCGCAAGCCCAAATATGAACTATATAATACTGAAGAATCAAGCACAGATATTCGCTGGAATAGTTGGCTGCCGGTGCAGTTGGTTGAGCGCACATACACGGAGATTGAAGCGGTAACCACAGAATATTCACCCGAAGAGGCCAGAAGATTGGCAGAGGAACGGGCCTTGATATCCCTTCACCTGCAAACCTACACTGATGCGGAGCTATTGAAAAAAGAGATTAAGGATATTACGCTTGAACACGAAGATATTTTTCGTGTAAAAGTATACCTCGAGCTGGAGGTTAATATTGGCATTGAAGATGGCCATGAAGGAGGCAATTGATTGGCGGAATTCAGTTGTGTGGTAAAGCTAACAGATAATGTCGAGCTGGCAAAATTAATGGGAAACCAGGATAAAAATTTGGAGATATTCATTAATAATTTTGGCATTCGAGCCAATGTTCGCGATGAGGGTTTGGTGCTTTCCGGACCTAAAGAACAATGTGAACAGGCAAAGGAACTGGTAGTTCAGATATTGGAAATAATCCGCTCTGGTCATTCTCCCACTTATGATGAAATAGCATATATGGTTAAAAATTATCGCCGCAGCCCCGCCGATTACCGCCAGTTTTACCGGGATGTAATAATCACCACTCCCCGCGGCAAAAAAATCTATGCCAAAACCATGGGACAGTACCGCTATATTAAAGCGATCCAAAAAAACGAAATGGTTTTTGGCATTGGACCGGCTGGTACCGGCAAGACTTATTTGGGCGTTGCCATGGCTGTAAGGGCACTGAAGGAGAAGCAAATAAGTAAAATTATCCTAACCCGACCAGCAATCGAAGCAGGCGAACGCTTGGGCTTTTTGCCCGGCGATTTGCAGGACAAGGTCGATCCTTATCTGCGCCCGTTATATGACGCTTTGTTAGAATTTTTAGGCCTCGATGTCTATCAAAAGTTTATGGAAAAGGGTATTATTGAGGTGGCGCCCCTGGCGTATATGCGTGGCCGGACTCTAAATGATGCGTTTATCATACTTGACGAAGCGCAAAACACCACACCGGAACAAATGAAAATGTTTCTGACCCGCTTTGGCTTTGGTTCAAAAGCAATAATTACCGGTGATATCACACAGATTGACCTGCCTGGGGACAAGGTTTCCGGTTTGCGCCAGGTAGTAGGTATTTTAAGCGGTATCGACGGTATTGGCGTTATTAATTTGGATCAGGCCGATGTTGTCAGACATAGACTGGTGGGTGAAATTGTCCGGGCGTATGCTGAGTATGCCGAAAAAATGAGGTGAGCACGTGAAAAACATTTTAAATAAGATTCCCCATATTGGCAAAATTCATGGGCTGACCCACACACGCTCCTATAGATTTGTGCAGGCAGTTTTGCTATGCATCCTTATATTCATGGCTGTTGTCGTTGGGATTTTACCTGCCCAGCATGCTTTGGAGGAAGGGCAGATTGCGTCGGAAACTATTTTCGCTCCCCGGGAGGTTATCGATCAAACAGCCACGAGAAATGCCCGCCAGGAAGCGGAGAATGCTGTTGAGGACCAATATGAACGGGATCCCCGCATCGTTGATGAAGTGGCGGAAACGGTTACTGCTTTATTGTCTTTTGTATATGACTTGGAGCGGGAGCCGATTGAAGAACCTGGAGAAACTGAAACGGGAGTGGATGACGGCGCTGATGATCAGGACGGCGATTTAGAGTCAGAGCCGGAACCCGACATCGATGGAATGGTTGCGGCAATCAAAGAATTTGACCCGACTGTGGACGAGCATACTGCTGTGGCGCTGTTGACACTAGAACTGCCGGAACTGCAGCAGATTATTCTCAATGTAGAAGCACTGATACTTGAGGAAATGCGCTTTGAGGTTACCGAAAACAACCGTGAGCACCATTTGAATAACCTGATTGCTGAGTTTAACAGACTGGATGTAGAACCGGCAATTATTGGATTCTTAAACGACAAGTTGAGGGCAGAATTTCGGCCCAATTGGGTGTTCTCGCCTGAAAAAACCGCTGAGGCCCGCAGGGAGGCCTGGGAAAGTGTTGATGAAATAGTTATTCGCAGGGGAGAAAAAATACTTGACCAGGGCGAGGTGGTAACCTCGACCCATATTCATCAACTCCAGGCTTTGGGGCTGCTTCAGGGGTCGGTCGCCTATGGATATTACGCTGGTTTGGCAGGGATAATTTTCTTTATTTTTGCTGTCTGGGCATATTATCTATACAGACTTTACCCCAAGGTGTACGAAAACGCTTCGTCAGTCTTGCTGTTGGGGCTAATTATCATAGTCACGATTATTCTGGCAAATGTCTCAATTAATTTGTTGGAGCAACCCCTGATTATGCCGGTGACGATGGCGGCAATGCTGATTACAATTCTCTTTGACGTAAATCTGGGTGTGTTTTTCGGCGTTTCGCTATCTCTGATAATCGGGCTAATGACTGGAGGCGAATTCAATTCAGTATTGCTCGCACTGGTTGGTGGTATCGTTGCCGCATTCAGCGTGACAAATGTTAATCAACGCTCCGACTTAACCCGGGCCGGATTGATTGTTGCCGGGGCCAACTTTGTGCTAATATCCGGTGTGTTTTTGCTTGGTGAAGGTATTTCAGTGTCTATGCCTTCACTTCAGCGCGTGTTGATTGAAATGCTTATGGGTGTGGGCGGTGGTATTTTGGCTTCAATCTTTGCCATTGGCCTTTTGCCGATTTTCGAAAACACCTTCGGTATAACAACCTCGGTGCGCTTACTTGAGTTGGCAAATCCCAACCAAAAACCTTTGAAACGTCTATTATTAGAAGCGCCGGGAACTTATCATCACAGCATTCTTGTCGGCAACCTGGCGGAAGCGGCAGCCGAAGTGGTAAATGCTGACCCGATCCTGGCCCGGGTCGGCGCCTATTACCATGATTTGGGCAAATTGTCCCGGCCGTATTTTTTCATCGAAAACCAATTTTCCGGCGACAACCCCCATGATAAGATTCCCCCCAGCCTGAGCAGCATGATTCTGACGGCCCATGTTAAAAATGGAGTGGAGCTGGCAAATCAATACAAGTTACCACCGGTAATCCGGGACATTATTCAGCAGCATCATGGCGACAGTCTCATCGGATATTTCTATCACCGGGCTTTGGCAGAGCGTACCGGCAAGGATCAATTGCTGGAGGAAAAATTCCGCTATGAGGGACCGCGTCCCCAGTTTAAAGAAGCAGGAATTATTATGCTTGCAGATTCGGTTGAAGCTGCGGTCCGTTCATTGTCCCAGCCCAATCAGTTTCGGATTGCCAATCTGGTGAAGAAGATTATCAATGATAAGTTGGCGGACGGACAATTGGATGATTGCGATTTAACACTGCGGGAGCTTAACCTTATTGGGGACGCCTTTGTCCGCAATTTGGCCGGTTCGCATCATAAACGAATTGCCTATCCGACAGAACAAGAACTGGCAAATGCCAGCTCATAAAAGGACAGTGAAGAAATGAATCTGGATTTATTTATCGACCATGATGATTTATCGGAGCAAGAACAGGCGCTGATTGCCGATGTTATCAACCGGGCTCGGGTGATTGCTGACAATGATCCGGAGCTCTGTGGCACCAGTACGGTAAATGTCATCATAACCAGCGCAGACTTTATACGTTCGTTGAACAGAGATTACCGGCAAAAAGACTCGGTGACCGATGTGCTGAGCTTTCCTTTGGAGGAAGCTGGCATGTTGGGAGAAGTATATATTTGCTGGCAACGGACAACTGAACAAGCAGCAGAGTATGGATACTCGCTAAAACGCGAGCTCTCTTGGTTAGTAATCCACGGCCTGCTACATTTGATTGGTTATAAGCATGGCAATGAACCCAATCGCCAAATGCGAGTGCGGGAAGAGGAGTTACTGACCAAGATGGATGCAGGGAGGTAGTTGCCGATGCGTGCCAAAACCTTATGGCAGAGCTTCTACTACGCTTGGCAGGGTTTTCAGTATGCGTTGCGCACAGAACGTAACTTTCGTGTGCACATCCTCTCGGTAATCTTATTGGCCGCAATTATCTTCTGGCTGGATATCCCAGCTGTCGAAGCTGTCCTTTTGTTTGCGGCGGCTTTTGCCGTTTTGATTTGCGAGTTGTTTAACACGGCCATCGAGAAAACTATTGACCTGTATACAACGCGCATTCATCCACTGGCGAAAATCGCCAAAAATTGTGCCGCCGCTGCCGTTTTGCTTTCTGCTATATTTGCGCTGATTGCTGCTCTATTCATAATTCTGCCCCGAATAATTGATTTTGTGAGGTGATGCCTGATGACTGACCGGTGGCAAAAGAAATGTCTTAATGGATTGCTGATAGTCTTAAGTTTGACAATCTGCCTTTCGGTTGTACAAGTACTGGCTGCCTTTGACATCATTAGTTTTAGCACCAAAGAGTTGCGGATTGTGCAAAATTATGCCCAGGGTTTGGTTGAAGCAAATTTGGACGCTGCAACTGAGCTGGGGATATCTGTCGACGATCCGCCCATCGCCTGGCCGGCCGTGAACATCCGAAACATGATCGATAATGCAACCACTCCCGAGGAAGTTTACGACATCATAATGACCGAGATGAATGAACTTGAACGGCGGATTTGGGAACATGCAGATTACTCCCTTGCCCAAGATTTGAAATATATTATTGGTCAAGACCCCAACCATGAGGAACTGGAATCATTCCCCCATGAAATTCACATCAGTTTTTCCGGTGATAATTATGTGGAAATTGAAGGCGGAGAGCACCTGTCGCCTGAAACGCAAGAACAGTTAATGAACTATAAAATCCCTGAAGCCTTGCGTTTACAGACTGTAGCGGTGGTCATTGATCTCGTTGACGGCTTGCCTGTAACCGCGGCCAGGGAACCGGCTCTCGATGTGGGCTCGATTGTCCAGTTGGAGAACCAGTATAAGTTTCTTGAGCAAGAACTTCATCAGCTGCGGGCGCAGGCCGGTCATGCTGAACTTACCGGTCCCGGTCTCACTATATACCTCGATGATGCAGAGTTTCCCATCGATTCAACCGAGTGGTTTCATGCCGAAGATTTTTACGAAATTGTCCATACATTGTTTGCAAATGGCGCCAAGGGAATTACAGTTGGTGGCAAACGACTGATAGCTTCAAGTTCTATACGCTGTGTCGGCGCTTTGGTGTATGTAAATAATGAGGCAATTGCAGGAAAGCCATGGGTGATTGTCGCTGTTGGCGATTCTGACGCAATGCTTGCAGCTCTGTCGCCTTTGTTTGATTACTTAACTGAGCAACGAGGCCTCCGGGTTGAGGTGATGGAAGAAGAAGAAATTCATCTGCCTGCCTACCGGCGTCGTCAATGAGAGGGGTGAGCAAATTGCCTAAACGCACACTCACTATAATTGCTGTCCTGGCAGGTTTGATATTTATCCTCAATGTGGTTGTATTCTATAATCAATCGGATATTCGGGATTTGCGCTCGCAACCGCCGCTGGACACCTCTAAGGATTTTGCCAATCAGTTGGTGGAAAGCATGCGCAATCTTGCTACTGATTTGGGCGTAGAAGAGCGGGGTGCGGTTAAACAGGCCCTGGCTAAGCTCCATTATGATGTTTATTTGGCCAGGAGTCGTACAGAACTCGCCCAGCTTGTACAGCATGACGCCGCTGAAGTCAGGAATATTATCAGTTCTGAGTACATCAGGAGCAACGGTGAACAAGTGATGACCATATTAAACGAAGCCCCGGAAATCCAGGCGGTTGGTTCTAAAACGGTGCTGACTCTGGAGCCGCTGCCCGATGGTGGTTTGGCAGCCCGTGATTCCAACCGGCTTACCGATGCAACTGTCGCGCAATTGGCCGAGGTCCCAACCCTATTCAGCCACGACTATTTCCGCAATCTATTTGACAGTTTTTATGACCAGTCAGTGATTAATATTGAGATAGAAAATGGCACAGCCCGTATAATCCAACCCGAGTCCGATTATGATAGTGTTGCTTACTGGGAGCGGGAAATTCAGGCTCTCCGTAACGAATATAACCGTACTGCCCAATTGGCCGGCTATGGTGAACTATCCGGGGCAGGCATAGAGTTTCGGATTCGGCCTGCACAGGGCATTCAGGCTGAGGATGTGCGAAATTTAGTGGGTGAGATTTTTGATGCTGAAGCCCTGGGGGTTACAATTGACGGAAAGCGGATGACTGCAACCAGTTTTATCATCGACGGCGATAATGGCATTATCGTCGATGGTTCTCGTATCCGTACCAATCCTCTTGTTATCCAGGCAGTGGGGGATTACGACACTATAAACTCTGCTGTATTCCTGCTCTTTGACCAGATTTGGCTCCCTGGACAGTTCGAAATTGAGGCTGAACCCAGAGAAAACTTAACTCTGCCCGCAAAAACACGTTAGGAGGGAAGCTAGGTGACGAAAGGGGACTATCATCAACGTCTGGTTGGGGCAGCGCTCAAGGCCAGGGAACAGGCCTACGTGCCTTACTCTATGTATCGTGTGGGGGCGGCTGTGCTTACCCGTAGCGGAAAAATATACAGCGGTTGCAATATCGAAAATTCTTCGTACGGCCTTACTGTCTGTGCAGAACGAACGGCAATTTTTAAAGCAATCTCTGAGGGGGAACAGGAGTTTAAGGCAATAGCCGTTGCCGTTGATACAGAGCAGCCGGCGACGCCCTGTGGCGCCTGCCGACAGGTCATGAGTGAGTTTTTTACCGACAATACGGAAATTATATTGATAAATACAGCTGGCCACGGCGATATCACCACCATTTCCCAGCTGTTGCCAGCTGCGTTTACACCCAGGAACTTGAATGAAAGGTAGGTGGAATTATTAAAACAGGTTTTGTCGCAGTTGTTGGTGCTCCCAATGCAGGAAAGTCGACCTTGATTAATGCGCTTTTACAAGAACCGTTTTTGATTACTTCGGAAAAGCATCAGACAACCCGTAAACATGTTCGTTGTATTCTCACTGGTTCCGACTACCAGATAATCTTTGTCGATACTCCCGGGACCCAGGTGCCCAAAAACAAGTTGGGCGAATACATGGCCGCTGAAATCGGGAGGGCCGCTGAAGACGCAGACTTGGTTTTGGTTATTATCGATGCGACCAAGGCGGACAAACAATCCTGGCTTGAATTCAGCGCCAAGATTCCCCATGTTCTGGTTTTGAACAAGATTGATTTGTTGGAGCAGGATGTTGTGATTGAACTTTTAAGCCGGTTTGAGACCGAAGGGAAATTTGAGGCGGTTGTGCCCGTGTCTGCAAGCGAAGCGGTTAACATGGATAAGCTGATTGATACACTGAAGATGTTGCTGCCAGAGGGCGAGATGCTCTACCCGGAAGATCAATTACTGGATACAGACCTGCGGTTTGTGGCGTCAGAGGTTATTCGCGAGCAAGCGCTGAAACTCTTAAATGATGAAGTCCCCCACGGGGTGGCTGTCGAGATAGAGCAGTTCAGGGAGTCGGATGCTGAAGCCAAGATTCAGGCCAGTATCATTGTCGAAAAAGAATCCCATAAGCCAATTGTTATTGGCCGGGGAGGGCAAATGCTGGGCCGCATCGGCAAATCCGCTCGCATGAAGCTTACAGAATTACTTAATGTACCCGTGCACCTGAAACTGTTTGTAAAGGTTCGAAAAAATTGGCGTAAAGACCCTGTTCAACTGAAAGCGTTGGGCTATAAGTAATGCGCCTGCAGAAACAGAAAGGGCTTGTGGTCCATGTTTTTGGCTTTGGCGAGGCAGACTTAATTGTCTGGTTATTTACAGAATCCGGCAACATGCTTCGTTTTGTTGCCAAAGGCGCCCGGAAAACCAAGAGCCGCTTCAGCGCTCCAGTCCAACAATTTGTTTATGGTGAGTATGTATTATATTATGGCAAGGGTTTACCCTACCTGCGCCAGGCAGATATCAGCCGTTCTTTTCGTAATCTTCGCAACGATTTGCAGAAATGCACGGCAAGTTTCGCGATTTTAGAATTATGTCGATTACTTGTGGCTGAAGAAGCAGGAGAGGAAAGTGCATTTAAGCTCGCCAAGGATTATCTTGAGCTACTAGATTCTAACCCCTGGTCGGCGATGGTGTTTGAGGGATGCCGGTTGCAGTTTTTAGCCAGCCTGGGGTATGGACTTGATTTTTCTGTTTGTGCTCGATGTTATCAGTCACTGGCCCAGGGGAGCTTATGCCCCGATTCCGGTGGCGTTATTTGCCCAGAGTGTCGCGGGCAAGGTGAGCACCTGCTCTGGATAAGGTCAGACATACTCAACATACTGCGCCGACTTAGCGGCACTGAGCTGAATAAACTTGACAAGCTTTCTGTTACTGACCAGCAAGCCCGGGAGTGCTCCGGGATTGTTGATACTCTTATATTTTCCCTTACAGAGGGAAAGACTAAAATGCAGTCATTCCGGAATCAGATTTTATATCCTGTTTGCGACGACTGCCCATAACCTCCACCCTTCGACAGAGGTTGAAGGGTTTTACTGTTAATTCCTGTAATTAAGGGGAGATATATTTTGCAGCTCCAAAGTAACTTGTTGATTGAACTCTCTTTTGACGGTTTGGGGTACCGGCGGGTTCCCAAGGCCGCGGAACTTCTATTTGAAGCTGTTAAACAGAGTATGCTTAAGCATGAAATCGAGTACAGCCGCTCCGAACTTTATTTCAGTGTGCGAAGAATTGTCGTCTGGCTAAACAGCGGTGAACCGGAGGAGCAGATTATCTCCCAGTCTACTATCGAAATTGCCTTGGGGGACGCCTTGAACCAGTTTAAACGCTGCCTTTCCGACTGTTGGGAGCAAGTAGTTAATGTTCTCGCTCTTTATGGCGACGAATTGCTGGCTGTCAGGCTTAGCGATTTTGAAGTTGCAAACTGGACTCCGGATAACACCGGTCAGTTACTCGAGATAACAAGTGTTGAAAGCTACTGGGCTCTTATGGAGAGCCAGGGTGTTTTGATAGATAATCGAGAACGGGAAGATTATCTGCGTAAGCTTCTGGCTGAAGGTGCAGCAGAATTGGGTGGTGAAATCAGTGCAGAATCGCTATTAAATGAAGTTTTGATATCTGTAGAAAAGCCTGAGGTGATCAAGGTTACTTTCCCTCAGCAACACCTCCAGTTTCCCGAGCAGCTGCTGCGAATTGTACTTCTGGATAATAACGTGTTTCCTTTGTACAGGGATGGAGAATTAATCTGTCGGGGTCTAGTGGTTGTGGACGCTGACACTGTGGATGATGAACGCTTCCAGGCCCTGCTTGACAAGAGCTTGGCACATATTGCCAATATTTATCACAGGGATCTTAATCTCAAACCGGCGGTCAGAGAACAAATGTTACGGGCAACAGCTTATAAGACCGGCTTGGGCAGCTTATGGGATAAACAGAAACGGATTTTAAAACAAAGCATTACAATTATCGACTTGTTGGATGCCGGCAAGCAGGTGGAAGAAGTGGCAGAAAAAGCTGCACGTATCTGTAAAGCAGATACTGTCACCCAGGTCTGCAAACATTTCCCGCAAATGCAGGGGCATATGGGAGAACAACTGGCTATCCATTTGGGTGAGCCTGATGTTGTTGGCGTTGCAATCCGGGAACACTTGTGTCCGGGCACCTACTGCTCCAAATTGCCGCATACTTTGGTTGGAGCTGTGTTGGGCATTGCCGACCGACTCGATGATATCTGCGGTTACTACCATCTAGATGAGTTGAGTTTTTCCCGCTATCGGGAGGTAAAGCAGTTATTTGACCAGATAATCCAGATTGTCGACAGCGTTGCCCTCGATTTATCGCTGGCCCGTTTGCTACGTTTTTCTTTGTCTCTTTATGAATCTCAGGGGCTTGTTCCCTGGCAGCGTAAAGACCTTGACAAATTGTTAAAGATATTTCTTGAACGCTTGGGTGCATATCTTCGACAGCAAAATTATGGGGAAAAGAGCATCCGTGCGCTACTGGCAGTTAGGCCGACCAATGTCTATACAGCAATAGAAAGAGTGAAATTGCTTGATTCAGGTGAAGAAAGGGATTTGGTGGATGATTGTATAGCTGTGGCCGCTATGGTGGAAAAAAACTGTCCCAGAGGCTATAATTATGAAGAGTCAGCCCGGGAATTTTTGGAGACAAGCGCTGAAAAGGACTTGTTTGAATTGCTTCTGGTTCTCAAAGATGAGGTAGAATCAGAACTTGAGCAACGCAAATTCCGACAGGCACTGGCTGGATTAGCCAGGTTGAAAAATCCGCTGGCCCGATTCACTGAAAGTGTCCATCTAGATTTCGATGATATGCCTGTTACCATGAACCGCCTGGGGCTGTTGAGCGAAATCAGAGAGTTGTTATGGGAATTTGCCGATTTTACAAAACTGGAACCTACGGAGGTGTAAAATATGCCTGAACCCGGTATCGTTCAAATTTATACTGGTAACAGCAAAGGCAAGACGACGGCTGCCATAGGACAAACTATCCGCGCAATCGGGCACGGTTGGCGCGCAGCGTTTATTCAGTTTATGAAGGGCAGTAGTTACTATGGAGAGCTTACAACATTGACGAAGTTGGCGCCGGCTGTTGAGGTTTGGCAATATGGACGCATATGTTCCCATAATGCATTGATTAAGCAAGGAGAAAGCGATTGCCTGGCCTGTGGTCAATGTTTTGTCGAGAAAGGCAAAGCGACTGATTTTGACCACTTTTACTCAAAGAAAGCTGTGGAGCGTAGCCTCAACATAGTCGGCGGTGGCGAGTTCCAATTAGTTGTTCTGGATGAAATCCTTAATGCTGTTTACTTTGAATTGGTAACTGAAGCCACCGTCCATGAAATCATTGATAAAAAACCAGCCTCGGTGGAGCTGATTCTCACGGGTCGAAACCTGACTGATTCGATTGCAGAGCGGGCACAGTTAATTACCGAAATGAAACAGGTGCGACACCCTTATGAAGTTGGCATTCCGGCCAGAAGAGGGATTGAATATTAATGAATGAGCAGTTCCTTGACCGGGTGGAAGGTCTGGCAATCCGTGCTGTGCTTGGATTACTATTGCTGCTGGTCATTTTTCAGTACGTTTTGAGCGTGCCTGCATGCGCTCGCAACCTTATATTGTTGGAGAAGTTTGAGGGGACTGATTATGTGTGGATGGAATGATAAGTGGGGCAATTAGGGGCGCCACGGCGCCGGTGGAAAATACTCGTCAGAGTATCGCCACTGCCGCGGTGGAACTGGTAAGTCAGATCTGCCTCAGAAATCAGCTGCAAAGCGCTGATATTGTATACATAATGTTTTCCGCAACCCAGGATTTGGACGCCGCATACCCTGCCGAGGCGGTTAGGGCTGTCGGCTTTCAGCAGGTTCCTATGTTTTGTGTCCAGGAAATGCATGTAGTAAATTCACTGGCCGCCTGCCTCCGAGTTTTGGTAGTCACAAACAAGCCAGGGGAGTACCGGCCTCAGCATGTTTACTTGGGTGCAGCCCAGGGGTTGCGTCCGGATCTGGTGGAGGAATAAGCAATGAGCAGATACATGTATGAAAAACACTATCCTGGTCACAAGTCGGTATTTAAGCTCAATGATATTGCCATTGGCGAAGACTTTGTCATTGCAGCCGGACCTTGCGCCGTTGAGAGTGAACAGCAGTTGAAGGCGGTAATAAACCAAATTTACCCCTATGTCCATGTGGTCAGGGGAGGCCTATTTAAGGCGAGAACCTCTCCCCACGCTTTTAGCGGTGTCGGCAGCAGCGGAATTGATTGGTTGACAGAGGTCAGCCAAAAATATGACAAGCCCGTGGTTGTTGAGGCTCTTGATAGAGAACAATTAGCGCTATTGGCTCCCAAAATAGATATCATTCAGATTGGCGCCCGTAACATGTATAATTACCCTTTGTTGGCGGCGGCTGCGGCCACAGAACGGATTATCTTGCTTAAGCGGCACTTTGCAGCCACTGTGGACGAGTTATTGTTGGCTGCCGAGCATATACTCACCCAGGGTAATCCCAATGTCATTCTTTGTGAACGTGGAATCAGGACATTTGAAACAAGGACTCGTAATTGCCTCGATTTGGGCGCGGTTGCAGCTTTGAAGCAATTAACGCATTTGCCGATTTTTGTGGACCCTTCCCATGCCGCCGGCGATGCCAGTCTTGTCCCCCCATTATGCCGTGCTGCTGTGGCCGCCGGCGCAGACGGGTTATTGCTTGAGGTGCATCAGGCGCCTGCCAAGGCGCTGTCGGATGGCCCCCAATCGCTGACCCCCAGCCAACTGAAGCAGATATGTGTTGACGTTAATGCAATCCTGTCTGGAGTTTTTTGCAGGGATTCAAGAATTAACGTCGAATTTTAAAGGGTAGGACAAATGGAGGTTGGCAATGAGGACAAATAAAATTTCTGTTGTATTTGACGGACCGGCGGGGGTGGGCAAGAGCACTATTGCCAAAACCCTGGCTTACCGGTTAAACTTTCAATATATCGATACCGGGGCTATGTACCGGACAGCCACACTATTGGCGTTGGAGCATAGTTTGCCCCTGGAAGCGGACAGTGAACGTGCTATCGTCGATTTGGTTACAGCATATATGTTCCGGTTTGTGCCTGATTGCACAGGCAGCTTTCGCACCTATTATGGCGGGCGTGATGTCAGTGAGCTTATTCGCAGCGAAGCAGTTTCCGCCGGAGTATCACTGGTGGCCAAGCTGCCAGGCGTGCGCAACGCGCTTACTGAAATCCAGCGGCAATTGGCTGCCGAAAGTGATGTTGTAATGGAAGGTCGGGATATAGGCACAGTGGTTCTGCCCCACGCGAGATATAAGTTTTTTCTCACTGCTTCCGCGGATAAACGTGCGGAGCGACGCTATTTAGAATTGAAGCAAACATCTGAGGAAGTAAGTTTGGAGGCAGTCCGAACAAATATCTTAACCCGGGACCATCTTGACAGCACCAGGGCTGTGGCGCCGCTTTCTATTCCCGAGGATGCAATTGTGATTGACACCACCGAACTGACTATTCCCGAGGTTCTGGATAAAGTGCTTTCTGTGGTGAATAAGTGCTAGTTTTGCCAAATGCCCGAATTTGTTATATAATCTTAGTTAGTTTCAGACATGGAGAATTGTAAAAATGAAGGTAATTATTTCAGAGTATGCAGGTTTTTGCCCGGGAGTAAAACGGGCGCTAAAAAAAGCAGAAGACGTCGCCGCGGTAGGCCCGGTGCTGACTCATGGCCCCCTGGTTCATAACACCGATATGCTTGCCCATCTTGAGGCCAAAGGGATAAAGGCCGCGGAGGATTTTCAACAGGGAACAGACACTGTTGTCCTGCGTTCCCATGGAGTGGGGCCTGAGGTCGCCGATGATTTGGCCGCCAAGGGATACAATGTAATTGATGGCACCTGCCCGTATGTGACCCGGATTCATAATCTTGTTCGGGATATTAGTCGACAGGGTAAGCACATAGTTATAATTGGTAAAGATGATCACCCGGAAGTTGAAGGTATAAAGGGTTGGTCAGAATCCAGCCTGACTGTGGTGGATAGTATCGAAGATGCCGAAGGAGCCAGCATCCCTATACCGGCTGCAGCTGTTATTCAAACGACCTACAACCTGGATAAATTAAAGGATATTCTAAAGATTCTTCGCTCCCGTTACCCGGATTTGGACATAATTGATACGATATGTCCAACCACAAAAGATCGCCAACGGGAGGTCGCCCAATTGGCGGCTAAAGTAGATTTGATGTTGGTTATTGGCGGCGCCAACAGTTCTAATACAAGAGAGTTAGTTAACATTTGTTCGCAATCCGGTGTTCCGACACATCATATACAAAACAAATCGCAGCTTGAGCTCAACTGGTTTAATAACATCCAAACCGTTGGCATTGCTGCCGGTGCGTCTACACCGGAATGGATTATAAGGGAGGTAGTTGACGTGGTGAATGAAATTAATAATGATGGCGTTGAAACAAAGGAGGAGACCAGCGAAATTTTGGAACAAGAAACTAAACCGATCGCGGTTGGCGATATAGTAGTTGGCGAGGTTGTTCAGGTGAATCCAGACGAAATCCTGGTCGATGTTGGCTACAAGTTGGAAGGTCTTATCCGTAAAGATGAGCTGTCCTTCCGTCGGGTGGACGACTGCAGCGAATTGGTCGCTGTTGGCGACTCCATCGAAGCGGAAGTGACCAAGCTGTCTGATGATTTACTGGAGATGTCAGCCCGTAAGGTTGCCCAGTCCAAAGCCTGGACCAAGGTCAAAGAGGCTTTCGAAAACCAGACACCCCTTACCGCTCCTGTAGTTGAAGTGGTAAAGGGCGGCCTGATTGTCGACTTGGGGTTGAGAGGGTTTATGCCTGCTTCCTTGGTTGACTTGCGTTTCGTTGAAGACCTCAACCAATTTGTTGGTCAGGAAGTGACCATCTTGGTCATTGAGTTGGAACGCCGACGCAACAAGGTTATTGTCTCCAGGAAGGCGTATCTGCTCAAAGAACTGGAAGAAAAGAAATCCGAGACTCTGGCCAATTTGGAAGAAGGCTCGGTAGTCAAAGGGATCGTCCGCCGACTCACCAATTTTGGCGCATTTGTCGACATTGGCGGTATCGACGGCCTGATTCATATTTCCGAACTGGCCCATAATCGGGTGGAACATCCCAGTGAAGTTCTCTCCGAGAACCAAGAGGTCGACGTCTATGTCCTCAAGGTCGATCCTGAGGAAGAACGGGTATCCTTAAGCCTGAAAGAAACCTTGCCTGATCCCTGGACTCAAATTGGCAAAGAATTTAAAGCCGGGGACGTTGTAGAAGGTAAGGTTGTCCGTCTTGCCGATTTTGGCGCTTTTGTGGAGCTGATTCCCGGCGTCGACGGTCTGGTGCATGTATCCCAGATTTCTGAAGAACATGTGGAGAAACCCGGAGATGTGTTGAGTGTTGGTGAGGATGTTAAGGTTAAAATCCTTGACATTGATACACAGGCAAAGCGGGTAAGTCTCAGCATTCGGGAAGCAACTCGCACCCCGCGTAAACCAGCCAAAGAAGAAAAGTCCCAAGAGCAGGGTTCAATTGGGGTTACTATCGGCGAACGGCTTGGCAATTTGTTTGACCAGTCGGATGAGTAAATTTAGAGCTCAAAGAAAGCATGAACATCTGGCCCTTGCCCTACAAGGGTCCAGATGTTCTTTTGCTACATACTTCGATGACATTCAGCTTCCCCATGATTGTCTGACGACGGTTAACCCCGGTGAGGTTGATCTTTCTGGCAGCCTATGCGGTTATCCGGTTGATGTTCCTTTTTTTATTAACGCGATTACCGGTGGCACCCTGCGCACGATGACTGTCAACATGAATTTGGCTCAGGTCGCCAAGCGCTTCCAAGTACCAATGGCCGTTGGGTCACAAACGGCGGCCTTAGACAATAAACGTATGGAGAAGACATTCCGGATAGTCCGAAAACTCAATCCCCATGGACTAATTATGGCCAATGTCAGCGCCAGTACCCCGCCGGCACTGGCATTGCGAGCGGTAGATATGCTGGATGCCCAGATTTTGCAGCTTCATCTAAACCCTGCTCAGGAGTTTATTATGCCAGAAGGAGACAGGCCTAAATCGGGGTTGCTGAACAATATCGCAGAAATTTGTTCCCGCGCATCGGTTCCTGTTATTGTTAAGGAAGTGGGCTTTGGGATTTTGCCTGCTCAATATAAACAATTGACTACGCTCGGCGTCCAGGGCATCGATATCAGCGGGACAGGCGGGACAAATTTTGCCGTGATCGAGGGCCGACGCAACTGCGGCGATTGGTGGCGGCCGTTTACCAACTGGGGCTATCCCACCCCGGTCTGCGTTGCTCTTTGTGCTCCGCTTAAAACCACGGGGGTCGATTTAGTCGCTTCCGGAGGGATAACCGATGGGTTGAAGAGCTTAAAGCTGCTGGCGTTGGGGGCCGATTCCACAGGAATAGCCGGGCATTATGTGCAGTTGCTCATACGGCAGGGCCCCGAGGCGGCTAATTTGTTTACAGCTAACTTAATCCGCCAGCTGCGAGTGGGGTTAGCATTGATGGGACTAAAATCCATCGGCGAACTGCGCAATCAAAAACCTCATATTGGCGGTAAGCTGGCGGCGCTGCTGGCTTGTTACTCACAAAACAAGGTCTGACGACCTTGTTTTTTTTAATCCAAAATGGTGCAACCTAAGATAAGGAATCGAAGGGAGGAAGCGAACTTGAATTTAAGTCCGTTGGTGTTAACAATTCTGGCGGCACTGATTTTTCTGGGTCTCCTCCAGAGGACTCTCGACAGAATGCGGCTCAGTGATCGTGCGGCCTTGGTGATAATCGGATTAATGTTTGTTGGCACTTACTTGCCGGATATAGCTATCGGATTATTGCGGATAAACATTGGCGGAGCGCTTGTGCCGCTGGCGATGATTATTTATTTGGTTGGCACGGCCGATACCAGGATTGAGCAAATCCGAGCTGTTTTGGCGATAATCGCCACCACAGTCGCCATTTTGGTTGTGGATCGTGTGTTACCCCAGGAGCCGGGAGTTATGTTTTTAGACCCGATGTATGCCTACGGGATTGTTGCCGGTATAATCGGCTATCTGGCAGGCCGGTCGCGGCGCTCAGCGTTTGTTGGCGCCACTGCCGGGGTGCTTTTGGCGGATTCTTTAGTGGCGTTTTGGCGAATCCCCCTGGGAATGGTTCAGTACATCGGCGGCGCTGGAATATTTGATTCGACTTTAATTGCCGGCGTGCTTGCTGTTGGCACTGCTGAACTGATTGGGGAAAGCAGGGAACTTGTGGCGCCGGATGAGCGCAGAAAGGGGAAGGAATAATGGAGGGCTATATTTCCACCGTAATCATTGCCGGCATCCTTGGCGGTTTGCTACGCATTCTGATTTTACGTTCTGATTACCGCCAATACCCGACATATCCCCATGGTTATATCTCACATATGTCCCTGGGGTTCATTGCAGCCGGTCTTGGAGCTGTGGCATTGCCAGCCCTGTTGGCGGAAGAATATGTGGCAGTTACTTTTCTTGCACTGGCAGCCCAGCAATTCCGGGATATTCGCAATATTGAACGGGAGACTTTGTCCAACCTTGATAAGCGGGAGTTGGTGCCCCGGGGAGACCACTTTATCGAAGGTATCGCCCGCGCATTTGAAGCCCGGAACTTTATGGTAATGGGCTGTTCTTTGGCCCTTAGCATCCTGGACATCTTGCTCTTGGACGGCCAGCCATTAGTCGTCCGAATAGGGGTAATGGCCGGCGCCGCCGCTCTGCTCTTATTCTTCATGACAAAGGTCATGGAAGGTAAACGGCTTGGCCACATAGCTAAGGTCAAAATCGGGGAAATACGCTTCGAGGGACCAAATTTATTTGTTGATGATGTGCACTTCATGAACCTTGGTTTGGAAGAAATTAAAGAGGTTTATCTGGAGCATGGATTGGGACTGATAATCGAACCGCGAAGTATGGATTCGGCGGCCACGCTTGCCAATACCGGTCAACGCCAGGCGATTGCCCATATATGCGCAATGTTGTTGGGAGTCTATAAAGATGTGGATACAGCCGAGTTTACGCCTTTGGTGCGCAGACAGGTGGAAACAGGTAAATTGGGCTTGGTGATTGTACCGGATTTCCGGGATGAAACTGCGCTATTGAAAGCAGTGGAAAAAATCCCCGTGCTGGAAGGGTCGGTATCCCGGCCCAGTGAGACCAGTTCTGGACAGGAGCGAAGACCAAATGAAGGTTGATTTAACAAAAGCAATTTTGGCAACCGTTGTTCTAGAATCGAGCAAGGACAAAGTTGCATCCCCTGGTTTAGGGCCAGTATTTGTTGCTGAAAACAAAGAAGAACAACAAAAGATTTCCATGTATCTCTCTCGAATCATGGAGGCGGTGGCCCATGACCTTGAGAACGACGTAATGGTTGTAGTAAAACATTGACTTTCCCGGGCAATCACAAAATTCGACCTTTTGCGGATGAATTCGACGGTGGTGGTGACAGAAATCAAGAAAATTATTATTTATCACTGCTACGGCGGTTCACATTCGTCGGCAGTTGCTGCCGCTTTGCATACCGGACTGCTAAAGCCAGAGCAGGCAGTTTCGGACAATTATTTGTTGAGCCTGCCGTATTTTGATACACAAAAAGCAGATGACCATGGAGTGCTGCAATTTGTGGGCACTGATGAGAACGGAAATTTGGTGTTTTCGGTCGGCCTGGAAACGGTAGGGCCGTCTGTGATTACTGCATTAAAAGCTACGCTGGCGATATTTGGCCAGCATTATCAGCATATGCATTTTATCGACACACTGCCGGCGGTAAATCTCTGGATGAAATTGGGCGGGGTGTGTTCCAGGGCGCTGGGACTTAAACAGATTGGTCGACCACTGGTTACGTACGGAGTCAAAAAGGCGATATACGATTTGCAAAAGATAGTTGACGTGGTTAAGGAGGAGAGGATTTGATTTATATTTACCATTGTTATCGGGGGGCGCATATGTCGGTAGTTGCAGCAGCCATACATTTGGAGAAACTGCCGGACAACCCTGGAGCTGATGATATTTTGCGCTTAGATTATTTCGATTGTCTGCAGAGAGTAGATTTTGGAGTTCCTGTATTTGCCGGACGCGATAATGCAGACAATAAAGTATATTTTGTTGGCATTAACGGCGGCAGCTTGGTCTTTTCCCGGCTGCTGGACAGCATAATCGGCGAGTTGGGGATTGATCTCCACTACAAACTGGTTGACTGTCTGCGGGCAATCGGTCCCTGGACGCGAATCGGCGGCTATTTGTCTAACTATCCACGGAGCCGTGATTTTGGGAGGCGACTTGCGGCCCGGGAAATTGCACGCAATTACCACAAACTGCGGGATATGGTTTTACAAGCGCGGGCTGAACAAGTATAATTTGGTAAGGTCAGCTTTTGTCGTTAGGAGTGAGTGGATTGCTAAGAGTCGCAAGAGCAGCGCCGGCAGGCATCGGGTGGGAGTTGGGCATTGCTCCCGGGGATAAAATTCTTACTATCAATGGTAATAAAGTCAATGATATTCTGGACTATCATTTTCATATCAATTGTCAAACTGTGGCAATTGAAATTTTGTCGGCAAATGGTGAGCTGACAGTTTATGATATAGAAAAGGACTATGATGATGACCTCGACCTGGAATTTGATTTTGTAACAAGAAGCTGCGCCAATAAATGCGTGTTTTGTTTTATCGACCAGCAGCCGCCGGGGATGCGGCAGACTCTATATGTCAAGGACGATGATTACCGTCTGTCTTTCCTGCATGGCAATTACGTAACCCTGACCAACTTAAGTGAAAAGGACTTAGCGCGAATTATAGATGAGCATCTATCACCATTATATATCTCGATACATGCCACTGACCCTACAGTCCGCCGCGCCATGCTAGGTAAGGACAGAGGCCGCAATCTGGTGGAGATTTTGGAGCGCCTGGCAGCAAACGGTATTCTGTTCCATGGTCAAATCGTCCTTTGTCCTGGCTACAATGACGGACAGGTTCTGGAACAAACTTTATCAGATTTACTTACGATGGCGAATCAGCTGTTGTCACTGGCAATAGTGCCGGTGGGGTTGACAAAACATCGCCAAGGTCTGCCCCAGATCCCCTCGGTTGACCCTCAGACTGCCCAAACTACTATTGAGCTGGCCGACACATATCGGGAACGGTTTTATCAGCTAACAGGCCGCAGAACTGTATATATTGCTGATGAAATTTTTCTACTCTCAGGGCGTACTGTTCCCGAACGTAAATACTATGAAGATTTTTCGCAATTGGAAAATGGGGTAGGGATGGTCCGTAAGACCCTGATGGATTTGGAAACTGTAGCCCAGAAACCGAAGTACAAGTCTTCTTTCCAACGGGTGCTACTGTTAACCGGCACTCTCGCAGCGCCGGTATTGACCAGGGCGCAGACAGTGCTGGAGGCTAAGTTAGCGGGTCTTGAGCTTACTGTGAAGGGTGTTGAGAATAGATTCTTAGGCAAAACCATCACTGTCGCTGGACTTTTGTCGGGCAGCGACATAATCAGAACACTAAAAGGCGAATCCCGACCCCCGGATTTACTGGTAGTTCCGGGAACGGCGGTCCGGGCCGGCTGTTTTGTAGATGACTATACTCTCGATGAACTGACTGCTGTCGCCCGCTGTCAAGTGGAGGCACGGGAGACAATACTAGATCTATTTGAACTGCTTGCAGGTGGGGAGGAATAAAAATGTTGCCAATTGTTTCTGTGGTCGGGCGCCCCAATGTGGGGAAGTCTACTCTGTTTAATAAGTTCATGCAGAAGCGGATTGCCATTGTCGAGGATACCCCGGGAGTGACCCGGGATCGTTTGTACGCAGCCACTGACTGGAATGGATTTCATTTTATGCTAGTGGATACCGGCGGTTTTGTCTGGGATGGTGATGTTTTAGACGCCGCCGTCACCAGGCAAGCTGAAGAAGCTGTTGCAGAAAGTGATTGTATAATCTTCGTTGTCGATGCCAAGGCAGGCGTTACCGGGGCTGATGAGGAGCTGGCTTCCATTCTCCGCAAGCGAAATAAGCCGGTGCTGTTGGCGGTAAATAAAGTCGATTCCTTTGCCGACAGCAGCGCCAAAGTGGCGGAATTCTACGGCCTCGGGCTTGGAGAACCGATTCCAGTTTCAGCCGCCAACGGCCTGAACATCGGGGATTTGCTGGATCAGTTGGTTATTCATCTGGAAAAATTGCCAGAGGGAACTGAAGATGACGGCATTCCGGTTGCGATAATCGGCCGACCCAATGTCGGGAAATCATCTTTGATTAATCGTCTATCCGGGAGCGAACGCTCTGTTGTAAGCTCAATTCCAGGAACGACCAGGGACGCTGTCGATACCAGAATCGTTCATGATGATATAAACTACACATTTATCGACACAGCCGGCATTCGCAAAAAGAGTCGACTTGCTTCCGGCGTGGAGTATTACAGCATGTTGCGAAGTATCCGCGCTGTACAACGCTGTGAGATTGCCCTGTTGGTCTTAGATGCGGTGGATGGTGTAACGGAACAGGATAAGCGGATTGCCGGCATTGCCCATGAAGCCGGTAAAGCAATAATTATCTTGGTCAATAAATGGGATGCTGTCGAACGTGATACCCATACCATGCATCAGTTCCGGGAAGAAATTTATCGGGAACTCAAGTTTCTCAATTATGCCGTAATCGAGTTTATTTCGGCCCTGACCGGCGCTAGGATACAAAAGCTGTTTCCGCTCATCCACGGGACTGTGGAGCAATACAACATGCGGATTAGCACAGGCCTGCTTAACGACTTATTAAACGATGCGTTGGCAGCCAATCCACCTTCAGCTAAGGGCAAGAAAGTGCGGATCTATTATGGAACCCAAGTCGGTGTTAAGCCGCCTAGATTTGTGCTCTTTTGTAATGAACCCGAATTCGTGCACTTTTCATATCTCCGTTACCTTGAAAACAGGTTTCGGGAGGCCTTTGGCTTTATGGGATCGCCAATTCAGTTTATTCTACGTAAACGGGGGGAAAAGCAATGAATACGCGCCGTGTTGCAGTTATTGGCAGCGGCGGCTGGGGAACGGCGATTGCCATTGTTCTGGCCAAAAAAGGCTGCCAGGTAACCCTTTGGTCACGGAAACAGGAGTTTGCCTCAAAATTAGACAAATACCGGGAAAATACCGCCTATCTGCCAGGTGTGATGCTGCCGGCAAATATAGCAATTACCGCCGATTTAGCAGTTGCATTGGCTGATGCTGATTTGGTGGCGATTGCAACTCCTTCAAAGGCGGTGCGGGAGACCGCCAAGGCAGTAGCTCGCTATCTAAAAACGGAGACGATTTTGGTTAGCCTCAGCAAAGGTCTGGAAAAGGAAACATTCCTTCCCAGCTCCCAGGTATTAGCAGAGGTAACTGGCCGGCCGGAGTTGGTTGCGGTCCTCAGCGGTCCCAATCACGCGGAGGAAGTGGCCAGAGATATTCCTAGCGCCACAGTGGTGGCCGCCACCAACGACTCCACAGCCCAAACTGTGCAGGATGTATTTATGACTCCAAAATTTCGCGTCTATACCAATCCTGATATTGTTGGGGTGGAGCTGGCTGGCGCTTTGAAGAACATAATCGCGCTTGCTGCAGGAATTTGTGACGGTTTGGGCTTTGGTGATAATACTAAAGCGGCCCTGATGACCCGGGGGCTGACAGAGATTGCACGCTTGGGTGTGCAGATGGGCGCCGACAGTCTTACTTTTGCCGGATTGGCAGGGATAGGAGACCTGATAGCCACATGTACTAGTAAGCATAGTCGCAACTGGAAGACCGGCTACGCGTTGGGTCAGGGGGAAAGTATGATAGCGATTATGGAGCGCACCGGAATGGTGGTGGAAGGTGTTCGGATTACTGAGATTGCTGCCCAGCTCTCTGAGAAAATGTCCGTTAGTATGCCAATCACTTGCGCGCTCCGGGATGTTTTGCAGAACAAGCAGACTCCACTAGACGCTGTCGGAGGTTTGATGCTCCGTGGCAAGACAAATGAGACCGAAGATATAGTGGCAATAAAAGGTAAATTGATGAAGATATAGACGGGCTTTTTTCCTGTCATCGGCATACATCCAAAAATTGCACATATATATATTGTGAACAATTGCGGATATAACGATGAGGGGGAGGAGAAAATTGGCAGAGCACAGCTTATATCATGATATTGCCAGGCGCACCGGCGGAGACATCTACTTAGGTGTCGTAGGGCCCGTACGCAGTGGAAAATCCACTTTCATAAAAAAATTCATGGAGTTATTGGTCATTCCCAATATCACCAACGAACAGGACAAAATGCGGGCCGTAGATGAGCTGCCGCAATCTAGCGGCGGTAAAACGATTACCACCACCGAGCCGAAATTTATTCCCGACGAGGCAGTTGAAGTCCGTTTTGATGAAGACTTCACCATGAGGGTAAGACTTGTGGACTGCGTCGGTTATACTGTGGAAAGCGCCCTGGGTTATCAAGATGAACGGGGAGAGCGTTTGGTTATTTCCCCATGGGCAGAAGAGGAAATACCCTTTCAGCAGGCTGCGGAGATTGGCACCCGCAAAGTAATTGCCGATCATTCAACGCTTGGATTGGTTATTACAACTGATGGTTCTTTTTCCGAGTTGCCCAGGGATGAGTACCAGCCGTCAGAAGAGCGCGTTATTGAGGAATTAAAGGCAATCGGCAAGCCGTTTGTAGTAATACTCAATTCCAATAATCCCGATTCACAACAGTGTCAACAGCTGCGTGAAGAATTGACGGGTATTTATGGAGCGCCGGTGATTGCTTGTAATTGTCTGCGTTTGGACAGAAAGAGCGTTGATCTTATCCTTCGGGAAGCACTGTATGAGTTTCCGGTAAATCAGGCCAATATTTTGATGCCTGATTGGGTGGAAGTGTTGGATGAAGATCATTGGTTAAAAACCGGGTATACCGAGATAATCACCAATATCCTCGGCACTTTGGGGAAGGTCCGGGATCTGCGGTGTACGCTGGAGCCAATTACTGAGCAGTTTGAGTTTGTCAACCGGGTGTCAATAACCGGTTCGGACCTGGGAACTGGTGAAGTGGAAATTACCATGGAGAGCCCGACGGACTTATTCTACTCGGTGCTTACTGAGACTACCGGTTATGATGTTAAAAATGCCGGAGAGCTGTTTGCACAGATGCGGAACCTTGCCGTGGCTAAGCGTGAATACGATAAGATTGAAGAGGCGCTGGTAGACGTCAAGAGCCAGGGATATGGAATCGTCCCGCCGTCATTAGAGGAAATGACCTTAGATGAGCCAGAAATCATCCGCCAGGGCAGTCGGTTTGGTGTTCGTCTACGCGCCAGTGCGCCGGCAATCCATATGATCAGAGTTGATGTTGAGTCGGAGTTTGCACCGATAGTCGGCACTGAAAAGCAAAGCGAGGATTTGGTAAATTATATTCTTGACGAATTTGAAGATAATCCTGAAAAAATCTGGGAATCAGACATATTCGGTAAATCTTTACATTCAGTTGTCAAGGATGGTATCCAATCCAAGCTTTCCAACTTACCGCCAAGTGCCCAGGCGAAATTGCAGGAGACATTGGAAAAAATTATCAACGAGGGCAATGGCGGCCTGATCGCGATTATTCTGTAGGCTTTGGCGCATGGCAATGCGCCATTATTTTTTCTTTTTGCCGGATACTTGACAAAGTCTCGTTGATGGCTTAAGATATAAAATGTTCGGTTCGGGCTGTAGCGCAGTTTGGTAGCGCACTACGCTGGGGGTGTAGGGGTCGCAGGTTCAAATCCTGTCAGCCCGACCATTAAATTTGCATTTCTCAACTCGCCAAAGGCGAGTTTTTTTATTTCTTGACTTTTAGAATGAATGTGTTTAAAATTAGTTTGAGTTTTTTCCGTATACTAATACTAATCGGGGAGGTTGAAAGATGGCCAAATCTTTGGGCAGGCATGTCCTAGCCGAAATCTATGGTTGCAAAGAAGAGATACTCAATGATATTCAGACTGTAGAAAAAATCATGGTTAAAGCTGCGTTGGTGGCCGGCGCGGAGGTCAGAGAGGTTGCTTTTCACAAATTTTCTCCGCAGGGTGTAAGCGGTGTGGTTGTTATTTCTGAATCACACCTGGCTATTCACACCTGGCCGGAACTTGGCTACGCTGCGGTTGATGTGTTTACATGCGGGGATACGGTGGACCCTTGGGTATCATGTAATTACATCAAGGATAACTTTAGCGCCGAACGTTTAGAGGCCAAGGAAGTAAAAAGAGGGGTTTTCGAGTATGATGTAGCTCATAAACCCGCGGTGAATGACTAAAGGAGGAGTATATTTTGTTATACTCGCATAAAGCTGAAGATTAGTGCCAATCCCTACGACGTTATGTGCGAGCGTAGGGATTTGGTTTTATATACATATTTTGTGTATAATATAGTTTAATAAATCTAAGGATGTGTACAGATTGGAAAAGACATTTGTGATGATTAAGCCCGACGGTGTAAAAAGACAACTAACCGGCGAAATTATCCGCCGTTTTGAAGCCAAGGGAATGAAGCTGGTGGCGATAAAAAAGATGCAAGTAGAGCCTCCGCTGGCCCGGGAACATTATCAGGAACACCAAGGTAAACCGTTTTTCGAGCGGCTGGTGGAGCACATATGCTCGGGACCAGTTGTGGCAATGATTTGGCAGGGAGAGAATGCCGTCAAGCTTGCCCGTCTAATGATTGGCCATCGGGATCCACTGCAGGCATTGCCAGGGACAATCAGAGGCGACTTCGCTATGCTTAGCACCGAGAATCTGGTGCATGGCGCCGACAGCATTGAAGCAGCCCAAAGGGAAGCCAGTTTGTTTTTTGGCGGGATTGAGCAGTGAGTGAGCCCAGTTCAGAAATCATAGCAGTTTTGAGCGCTAAATCTAGGGTGGACCTAAAACAATATAATGTCCCGCAATTACGGCGTCGGTTAGCGCTTTTACGCGTCAAATTTGGTTTTAATTCAATGGATGAATATTTGGCCGCTCTGAAAACTGATTCCAGCTTGGTAGAAGCGACAATCCAACGCCTGACAATCGTCTACACAGGATTTTTCAGGGACAAGCGCTACTGGCTGAATTTGCAGCAGGCTGTTGCAGAGCTGGAGCTAGTAAACAGCGGAGTATTAAAATTTTGGAGTTGTGGATGTGCTACCGGTGAAGAGGCCTATTCCTTGGCATTTATGTTGGCCACTTTGCTTCCGACCCACAGATACCAAATCTATGCATCTGATGTAGACAAGCAGGCGCTGGCCCATGCCCGGGCGGGACTTTATCCGTCAAAAGCTGTGCAGGAAATCGGTGTCGCAGAGCGGAGCCGGTGGTTTAAGCAAAAGGAGGACGGTTTTCAGGTCAGAGAGCAATTTCGCAAGCGAATCCAATTCTTTAGTCATGATTTACACAGTTCCCATTATCTGCAGGATAATCACATGATTATTTGTCGCAATGTTATCATCCATTTTAATGAAGCAGCAAAGGCAAAAATCCATCAAAAACTTGCCGCAGCCCTGGTGCAGAATGGGTACTTGTTTCTGGGTGCTACTGAGCAGATTCTCAGTCCAGAACATTATAATTTAAAGCCAGAGAGCTTGTACTTATATAAAAAGTTATAGAATAAAACAAGGTTGGCATTTGCCAACCCTGTATAGTTTGTAATAATGGTGCGAGAGGGGGGATTTGAACCCCCACAGGCGTAGTGCCCACTAGATCCTGAATCTAGCGTGTCTGCCAGTTCCACCACTCTCGCAAATCACAAGAATATTTATAACACAGAATGTGTTGGTTGTCAATATGGTGAGCCATCCAGGATTCGAACCTGGGACACCCTGATTAAAAGTCAGGTGCTCTACCAACTGAGCTAATGGCCCATAAAAATGGCTGGGGCGGCAGGACTCGAACCTACGCATGCGGGAGTCAAAGTCCCGTGCCTTACCGACTTGGCGACGCCCCAGCGGATGGTGGAGAGGACTGGATTCGAACCAGTGAAGGCGGAGCCAGCAGATTTACAGTCTGCCCCCTTTGGCCAACTCGGGAACCTCTCCAAAAAAATATGGAGCCGACGATCGGACTTGAACCGATAACCTGCTGATTACAAGTCAGCTGCTCTGCCAATTGAGCTACGTCGGCGTATGGCGGAGCTGACGGGAGTCGAACCCGCGATCTCCTGCGTGACAGGCAGGCATGTTAGGCCACTACACCACAGCTCCATATGGTGACCCCTAGGGGATTCGAACCCCTGAATGCCAGCGTGAAAGGCTGGTGAGTTAAGCCGCTTCTCCAAGGGGCCATGTCCGTAAAATGGTCGGGGCGACAGGATTTGAACCTGCGACCCTCTGGTCCCAAACCAGATGCGCTACCAAACTGCGCTACGCCCCGAAAAAGCGGACGTTTAGTATTATACAGCAGGAAAAAAATTAAGTCAAGGTGTTTCCTGCAACTCTATCTGCCAGTGGCGCCAGAATTTTTTTCTGTTCAGCATCCGGCCTTGTAGCTGCTACTTTGGGTAAAATAACATGGGCGCCGCTATCCATGCCCTGGCAGCCGGCCAGCAAAATAATATCACCTTTACAGACTTTTTTAAGAGCGGAATCTGTTGCTGACTCCAGTTTTTTATGATACTCAACTTTTAACCCATTTTCCTCCAAAATACTGATAAACGCTTTTCTTTCGGCATCAGTTACCAGGTCTTTCTCGCCGGTAAACTCAGCGCTGTCGGTAACAATAATTTCCGTTAATTTCAGTTTAGAGGCCCATTTACAGACAGTTTCCGCATTCTCAGTATTCACAATAACGCCACGGCTGCCCCTGATGGCCGCGACTAAAATTAGGTTGTTATAGGGCATCATGTTAAGAGTCTCTAGTGTAATGTCGATATTGCCGGCGTTAGCAAAATGATCGTCAATAACGGCAAACTCTCCATCATAAATCAGCTGGAACCGGCGTTCAACGCCGGTAAAGCCGGGCAGTCGTTGTTGAATCAATTCAGGTTCTACCCCGGCAACCAGTGCGATGATAACAGCAACAGTTGAATTGTAGATATTGTGCAAACCCAGTACGCCAAGTTTTAGGCGCAAATCGAGGGCCGGAATTTTTTTACTGCCAATTGTTACGGGCTTAAGAGATTGTAAACGGTAGCTGGTGTTGGTGGTAGATAAATCAACCTCCGATATCAGAAAGTCAGCGTCTGGATCGCCCTTGAGGCTGTAGGTAACAACCTGAGCTTTAGTTTGGTGCTGCAAATCCTTGATCTTTGGTTCATCGGCGTTGAGGATGGCGATTGCGTCAGAATCCAATTCTCGGATAAGGCTTGACTTCCAATACCAGTAATTCTCAAAGGAACCATGGAAGTCAATGTGTTCCCTGGAAACATTGTTAAAGGTGGCAATCGAGTATTTGATGCCTAAGACCCGTTTTAGCTCTAGTCCAGCAGAAGATACTTCCATGGTAACATGGGAGCAATTATTGTCCCGCATCTTCGCAAGCAGCTCAATTAAGTCTTTTGATTGCGGAGTGGTAAGTTCTGCGCTGACCACGGATTCACCGTCTTTAACAACAACTGTGCCAATCAAACCAGTTTTATAACGGGCGGAGAGCAGATGGTCTGTCATAAACGAAGTAGTGGTTTTGCCATTGGAGGCAGTGATGCCAATAATGCAGAGGTCTGCGTCAGGTTTGTCATACATTAAATGACTGATTTCGGCTAATGCCACACGGCTATCCACCACTACAATCATTGGCGCCTCGGTATCGACAGCTTGTTGACCGACAACTGCCACGGCTCCTTTACGGACAGCATCATCAATGAAATCGTGTCCATCTAACTTATAGCCGCTGATGGCAACAAAAATATCGCCGGGTTTTACTTGACCGGAATGATAACTGACACCGGTGACACTTAGTTCTTTTTGATTTAATACCGATGCTACACCGCTAAGTTTGCTTATAATATCTGAAACAGCATAGTTCATGCTCAACCCTCCACCGGATACCTAAACTGAAGTAATTTGCCGGAAAAACTCCCGCCAGATTTCCATGTCAAAAATATCGCTTGGATTATCGGTAATATAGCCATAGCCGACATATAATCCAATTCCCAGGGAAACCAATAACAAAGCCGGGACCCAGATAATCTTTAAAATGAGTAAAATAATCCGCAAAGTTTTTTTCAACTTGACATTCATTTGTTCAACACCTCCTGTAACCACAATTTTACTATATTTTACGTCATTTCGCCACTTGCAAAATATGTACAGGCGCCAAATGGCGCCTGTGTCTAGTCACTATTTATTTTCGTCATTCATCAACATTTTCTCGGCGTTGCGAACCATGACTTTAACCATGTTGCCGCCAATTTTCCCGCCGATACTGCCTACTTCCCGGGTGCTCATGTTTCCCCAACCCTGAGAATTAATTTTTTCCGATAAACCAAGCTCATCGGCAATCTCGTATTTAAATTGATCAAGGAATTGTTCATCCACGAGATTTGTGCGTCTGTTTCTGTTTCGACGTCGGGCCATTTTTGCTCACCTCCCGTTTATATGTTTTGAAGTTTGGGAGATGAGTATGTTATAACAATGTGGAGAAACTGTTCAAATTAGAGAAGATGCCCATCTTCAGGCATCTCACTGTTCCAAACGCACTCTACGCCAGATCTCGGTAAATTCATCCAAAATTTCTGTTATCGGTCTGCCTTCTTGGAGTTGAGAGTTCAATTGTCTGATCCTGGTCACCAGTTCCGGGTCGGCTGTCACTGCAGCATCAGTAATCCCGGATACATTTGATTCGACCTCCCGGGCAACCTGTTCTTTTACTGTTGAAGTATCAGTGTCTGACTCAAGTTCGACCCCAATCAATGCAGATGTCACGATTACGATACTAGACGCAGATTGCACGCCGTTGACCGACTCCGCCTGTGAGTTGATTGTGCTGGTTTGAGGAGTCTGGTTCAAGCCTTGATCCGGCGGTGGCTGTTGGGGGGCGTTGGGTTGCTGGGATTGATTGGGCGGTGAAGGTTGTTGAGGCAAATTTTGATCCGTCTCTGGTCGCCGGAGCATTCCGCAGCCGGGAATTAAGCTAAGACATAAAACAGCAATCAAAATTATGCTAATAATTTTCATGGTTTTGTCCTCCCATATGATGCGTTTGTTTGTAGATTTCCACTCGCCACCAAATCTATTCGTGCAGGATTTTCAGTGCGAGCGGAGAACATAAAGTATGAGAAAGGAGCGTGCATGTGGAAGATAAACTAACATTAATCGCCACCCAAACAGTTCCGGCAAACGAGAACCTGTACATTTTAATTGATTTTTTGAACCGCACTTTGAAGCATAAAAAATTAATTTTTGGCGTTTCGCAACGCGGTGAAGAAATGTTAGTTTCGGTTTATGAAATTTGAGGGGGGGAAGACATTGAACCTTGCTAAATATATTGACCATACACTGCTAAAACCAACCGCCACACCAGCTCAAATTGAAAAACTCTGTCAAGAGGCCCGGGATTATCAATTTGCCACAGTTTGTGTTAATCCGTGGCATGTCGCAAGGGCAGCCAAATCATTGGCCGGTTCCGGGGTAGGCGTGACTACAGTCGTCGGTTTCCCATTAGGAGCCAATAAAACAGATATTAAGGTAAAGGAATCAGAGCTGGCACTGGAAGATGGCGCCACAGAAATTGATATGGTTATTAACATAGGGGCAATGCTCGCTGGCGAGTACGCTGTAGTTGAACAGGATATAGCTGCGGTCGCCAAAGTGGTTGCAAATGCGGGAGTATTAAAAGTGATTATTGAAACCGCTTATCTGAATAACGAGCAAATAACCACGGTTTCAAAAATAACGCGTGCAGCCGGCGCCCAATATGTTAAAACATCAACAGGTTTCGCTGGCGCCGGCGCAAAAGTTGAGCATGTTCAGCTAATGCGTGCAGCAGTTGGCCATGGATTCGGAATCAAGGCCGCCGGGGGCATTGGAGACAGGGCCACTGCTATGGCGATGATTGATGCCGGGGCCACCCGCTTGGGCGCCAGCTCCGGAGTTGCAATTGTCTCCGGTCGAGAAGGGGCAGATTCATATTAACCAGAACCCGTTGGGTTCTGTTTAATTTACCGACTTTTAATCTTTAAGATGTCGCGTCTGTATGATAAAATTAAGTTCGGGAGGGGAGCCTTGTGCAGTCTGGCAAAGTCAAGGTTGTTTTTTTTCTTGCATTGATGATGATATCACTGGGGTTGTTTTTGCTAATTATCTCAAGACCGGACTCGGGCGCCCTTGTCACTGATACCCGTCAAGACAACGGCCGACGCCAGGTAATCCAGGTGGCTTCCGATGAACGCTACTTAACACTGGACTTTTTTGTGTTTCCTGTCGAGGGTGATTTTTGGCAGGTAAGTGGCGATACTCTGGAATTGTTTTTTCATGATATAGGCGCATTTCCCCTTGAGCTAAGAGATTACGCTAAATATATCGACCAACATATCCATGCCGAATTTACTGGTGATAAAGTCGCAGTGTACATTCCCCTTAATTATTTTCCCCAGGCTTTTCGCGTGATTCCGCGGGAGAGCGGCTATCGGGTTCAGTTTTTTATTGAGGGGTTGGCGGGAAAAAGAGTTGCAATTGATCCCGGCCACGGCGGACATGACCCAGGCGCCATCGGCAATGTTCTCGGTTTGTATGAAAAAGACGTCACCTTGGCGGTATCGTTGGCACTTAGAGATATGTTGCAAGAAGCAGGCGTGGAAGTGTTCATGACCAGAGAAACGGATACAATTGTCAACACCGATGTTCAGCCTGGGCAGCACGCAGGTCCCGACTGGCGGTTGCGACGGGATTTGGCAATCGAGCAAAACCCAGATATTTTCCTGTCCATTCATACGAATTCCTATAGCGCTCAAAACGCTTATGGTTTAGAGACCTTTTACAACACCAATTCATACAATGCTTATTCCAGCGGTGTTGCTGCCCGGATTATTCACCGGCATTTATTGGACGAGTTCCAACGACATAACAGGGGAATTAAGCATAAAAATGACGCTGTCTTGCAAGTAGATAACTTCGCAGCTGTGTTAATTGAACTCTTGTTCATTAGCAACCCAGCGGAGGAGCGAATAATGGCACGTCCTGATTTTCCTCAACGTGCTGCCAGGGCAATCTATAACGCCCTTGATGAGTACTTTGCCGGTCCTGGAGGCTATTGATATGAAGCTTACGATTAAATCTCGTCAACAACCAACAGTGATTTACCCCGAGCTGGTTGAGATATATCAACCTGTGTTGGGGTTTGAGCCAGTTTCGGTCTGGATTAATATTTATCATAACCTGATTAACGATTTACCGGTTACCGAGACAGAATTGATTCAGCAAATGAACATCAGTCTGCGTTCCCTGCGGGAAGCGCTGGGCGCTTTGAAGAGGTATCACCTGGTACAATCTGGGGGAGAAGATGAGTATATGTTGCAATTTCCCCTGCCGGCGCCTGAGATTGCCCGGGCGGTAGAATCGGGTCGGTTTCCGGCAGAAACCAATCGGAGGATGTTGACTTTAATTGAGTCTTTTCAGTTAAAACGTGGACAGGCCTTCCAGGGGGAGGAACCGAAACCAGCCGCAAGCAGTGCGGCGACCGGCCTCAGTGAACAACAAGTTGACGAGTTGACAACCCGCTTCATCAACGAATGTCGCTTTATTCCCAATAAACAATTACGGGAACGTTTTGATTTATGGTTTGAACAAATTCAGGACCCGAGACTGCTGGAGGAACTCTTGGAGCGTACCCGCAAAAAGGTTGAATTGGAGGGGACGCGAGGAAGCTGTCCCAGCAATTATGCAGACAAAATTGTTCGCCAGTGGCTGATCCAGGGGATTAACACTTACGAAGATCTGATACGTAAGGATAAAGAGTTCAAAAAGCGCTGGGAATACTACCGGGTTGTGGAAAAAGAGCTGGGTCGAGAGTTCAACTCTTTGACCCCGGCTGAAAAAGAGCTGGTTGACAATTGGCTGACCAAAGTCAAAGACCCCCAGGAATTAAAAAAGCTCTTGGGCAGTCTAATCCTTTCAGGTGAATATAAAGGTAGAGGGACTCCGGGATTGGTATTCATCGATCAGTGGTTGAACAACCATGGCAAAAAGCCGACCAATACCAAGAGCGGCTTTACTCATGAACATAAACCCTCGGATCTTCAACAGGCCATAAAGCGTAAAACTTTAATTGGTTTGGAGGATGTTGGCGATGAGAGATGACCTTTCCCATATCCGCGACCAACGTGCTGAGCGCAGGGCGCAAATCCTTCAACAACATAAACAAAACCTGGCTGATTTATATAATAAATACCCTGAACTGGGCAGACTCGCCAGAGATATCGAAAGTATTAGGCGGGAGATAGCTGGCAAAGTGCTTGGCCATATGCAGGGAGGCAGCTTAGAGCAGGATGTAGTTGAACTGGAGCAAAAACTGGCGCAATTGCGCAGTGAACGGGCAGAGCTGCTTTCCCGCTATCAGTTGAATCCGGATGTTCTTGAGCCCGCCTGGGAATGTAAAAAGTGCCAGGACACCGGCAGGGTGTACATAGATGATGAGACGATTCGTGATTGCGAATGTGCCCGTGCTGGCAGGTTAACATTCCGTCAGCAATCTGTGGGCCTTCCGGTTCGCCTTGCTAGTGCTAGTTTTGAGCAGGTGGACTTTCAACTCTATCCCGATAAGTTCCGCAAACAAGCACAACAGGTCTTCGGTATTGTGGAACAGTACTGCCTCACCCAAGACAAGGCCCTCAATGGAAAGGGCCTGTTTATCCATGGTGGCACCGGGGCCGGCAAATCATTTTTGCTGGGGTGCATTGCCAACAGATTGGTGCAAACGCTAACTGTAAAGTATATGGTCTACGCTGATTTTCTCGATACCCTGCGCTCAAGTTTTGGTACCCGAGATACCGGCCTGGAACAGGATTTGGTTAGTATGGTTAACAATGTCGATTTATTATTGCTGGACGATTTGGGCGTTGAAAAGCCCACGGAGTTTGCCCTCAAATCGCTGGCTCAAATAATTGACTTTCGGTATAGGAATTGTAAACCTGTGGTTGTTACCTCCAACTTCACGCTGGAGGAATTAAAGAACCGAACCCAAAACGATCTATATGGTGAACGAATTGTATGGAGACTGATTGAGACCTGCAACATCTTGAACCTTGAAGGTAATATCCGGCTCAATCTCTGACAGGGGTGCCAAATATGGATTATCAGCAGACAGTTGAAACAATCAAAACCAAGGTGGACATCGTTAAGTTCATCGAACAGTATACGCGTTTGCGTAAAACGGGCAATGTTTATCAGGGGGTTTGTGTGCTGCATCCGGACAGCAACACCCCTTCATTAACTGTGTACCCCGATTCTCAGAGTTATTATTGTTTTGGCTGTAAAAGCGGCGGCAGCATACTCGAATTTGTTAAAGCCCACTATAATTACGACTTCCAGGAGGCAATTCGCTTTTTGGCTGAATCGGCCGGACTGGATATCGAGGCGGAGGAATCGCCCCAGGCAAAGAAACGTCGGCAGCGCATCAAGACCAACGCCCGCCAAGTCCTGCGCACCCAGCAACAATTGCAAGAGAAAAAGAATGCGTTTAGCTACTTAAATAAGCGCGGGTTCAGCAAAGAAACGATTGCGGACTTCAGCCTCGGTTTTGACAGCGCCGACAACAGCATTGTAATTCCGATTAATGATGGCTTTGGCAAGCCAATTGGGTTCAGTCGTCGTTTTCTCACTCCTGGCGACGGCCCCAAGTACAAAAATTCTCGCAATGACGATGTATTCAATAAGGGGCAGCTCCTATATAACTTGGACAAGGCCCGGAAACATATCCGAGATAATTTACTTGTCTTAGAGGGCTACTTTGATGTAATCAGCGCCTGGCAGGCAGGGTTTAAAAATGCAGTCGGCATCCTCAAGGATGTGCTCACCGAGGACCAGGCCCGTCTCATCGCTCGGGTGACAAAAGATAAGACGGTAATCCTGGTGCCTGATAATGATGCCACCGGTCGCAAAAGCGTCCGCAAAAACCGGGATTTATTATTGGCGGTCAATCCGGATCTGCATATCCAGGTAGCTGTTCCCAGCGGCGAGGCTAAGGATTTAAACGATGTCCTGGTCCAATCCGGCGAAGAGGGCGTCCAGGCGGCAATTGCGGCCGCTCAACCTGTGGACATGTATATTGTGCTTGAACTTTTGGAATCTGAGCCCATCAGAGAACGGCAATATCAGATTCTGCGTGACTATATAAAATCTGTAAAGAATATTCTGGTTATCGAAGATATTGTCAAGGTCCTGACCCGGCAGTGGGACAAGCCGGAAGGTATGGTGCGCCAGTTTTTAGAGTTGGGCACCGGCGGTAAAACTGATTTCTGGTATCCCCACGATCAGGGTTTGGAAAAAAAGATGCTGGCCAGCATACTTTCAACGCCTCGGGCACTGGACATGGTAGCCGACAAACTCAGTGGTGATTGTTTTTATGTTTTTGAGCACCGGGTGATTTTTGAGGCAATGCTCCGCATCTACCAGAACAAGGGCAGTCTCAACCATGCAGAGTTGTACATGGAGCTGCGTACCGGCAAAGTCCTGGAAAATGTAGACGAGTTGTTGAGCACTATGTCAGCCGGTTATACCAGCGAAGCGGATATAACTGCCTTGCAAGAAAGTTTGCTCAACCTATATTATCATCGTCGTTTGCTGATGGCGGCCTTGGATATTGCCGAAACTATCTCAACCTCCAACTGCGATGAATTGGAAAAGATTCAGGCCAAGGCCCAGGATGTCGTGTTCTCCGCTACCGACTCGACATCAATTGTTCCGGTTCATAGAATTAATGATTTATTGTCCAATCGATGGGAAGAATATCTTCTGCGCATGCAGGGTTTAATTCCCCGGGGGCTGATGACCGGTTATTTCTCGGTGGATAATGTGATTAAGGGCTTCAAAAACAAGCATTTGATTGTACTTGCTGCTGCCACATCAACCGGTAAAACCGCCTTTGCGCTTAATATCGTGCGCAATGTCCTCAAGCGAGACCCGGCTGTGCCGGTGGGCGTTATCAGTCTCGAGATGAGCGCCCAGGAGATCATGGACCGCTTGATTATCTCCGAGCTGAGAATCGACGGCCAACGCTATGACCAGGGAACGCTATCTGATCAAGAATACGATGTGTTCAGCAAGCGAATCAATGCGCTATACAATAAGCCCCTGTTGATTAGCGATCAGCGGGGCCTGAATGTTACCCAGATTCGTGCTCGCCTGCGGCGGATGAAGGCAGAGCTGGGGGGGCTTGGTTTGGTGATTGTGGATTATCTCCAAACAATTCAACTCTCTGTCAGCGGTAATGTCACCACTGCCCGGGCCACTGGCGACGTGGTTCTTCAGCTTCGAAACCTGGCCTCGGAGTTGGACGTGCCGATTGTTCTGTTATCCCAGATTAACCGTAATTACAGTCAACGTCAGGATAAACGACCCCAGCTTTCGGATTTGCGGGAATCTGGAAATATTGAGGAGTTTGCCGATATGGTCATGTTTTTGTATAGACATGCCCGGCAAAGCGCGGAAGCATACGAAGAGGCGAAAAACAATGGGACCGAAAACGATGTCGAAATAATTGTCGCTAAAAATCGGACCGGGAAAACCGGGATTACAAAACTTATATTTGATGACCAATATATGCGGTATGTGGATCCCCAGAGCGAGTCAATAGAGGCTGTATCTCCGGGACCACCGCCGCCGGATCAAAGATAGGAGGAATAAGCTTGAAAGCAGTACTTATTAAAGATGTTGGACAATACGTAGGCAAAAAGGTCACCTTAAAGGGCTGGTTATACAACCATCGCTCCAGCGGCAAGATTCAATTCCTGATAATTCGGGATGGCACCGGTTTTATACAAGGTGTGCTGGTGAAGGCAGAGGCAGATCCTGAGATATATGAACTTGCCTCCGAACTGAGTCAGGAATCGGCACTGGAGGTCACTGGTATAATTAAGCCTGATCCCCGTTCTCCAGGCGGGTATGAAATTGCCCTGGAGAATGTTAAATTGATTTCCCAGGCTGAACAATACCCCATCAGTCTCAAAGAGCATGGCGTAGACTTTCTCCTGGACCATCGCCATTTATGGATGCGGACTCCCCGTCAGGTTGCGCTGATGCGGATTCGTAACACCGTAATTAAAGCAATCAGAGACTATCTGGACGACAATGGCTTCTGCCTGATTGATGCTCCAATCCTGACGCCGGCGGCCTGTGAGGGAACCACAACCCTGTTTGAAACCGATTATTTTGGCGATAAGGCCTATTTGTCTCAGAGCGGACAGCTCTATATGGAAGCAGCGGCCATGGCACTTGGGCGGGTCTATTGTTTTGGTCCCACCTTCCGGGCAGAAAAGTCTAAGACACGCCGCCACTTGATTGAGTTTTGGATGATGGAACCGGAAATGGCGTTTGTGGAATTTGAAGAAAACCTGGAAATTCAGGAAGCTTTGGTTCAGCATGTGGTAAAAACCGTTTTAGAGAAGCATCAAGCCGAATTCAAAGTTTTGGAACGGGATGTCAGCATACTGGAGAAAATTTCGCAGCCCTTTGCCCGTATGAGTTATGATGATGCAATCAAATATCTTCAAGAGCAAGGTCATGAAATTCAATGGGGTGATGATTTTGGCGCTCCAGACGAAACAGCCCTTGCCGCTCATTTTGACCGTCCGGTCTTCATCCACCGCTATCCGACCAATATCAAGGCCTTTTACATGAAACCGGACCCTGAGAGAGAAGAAGTGGTTTTGGCCGCGGACTTGCTTGCCCCCGAAGGGTATGGCGAAATAATCGGCGGCAGCGAACGGATTGATGATTTGGATCTCTTATTGCAACGCATTAAGGAACATAATCTGCCCGAAGAGGCCTTTACCTGGTACTTAGATATCCGGCGCTATGGCAGCGTTCCCCATTCAGGGTTTGGCATCGGTTTGGAACGCCTGGTATCATGGATCTGCGGTTTGGACCACCTGCGGGAAGCTATACCATTCCCAAGATTATTGAACAGAATTTACCCGTAAAAAAATACCCCGCGAAGGGGTATTTTACTGTCCAATGATTTTAATCAACACCCGTTTGGGCTTGCATTGTACAGTAAATCGCTGAAAAAGGCACAACCTTAACTTGAAAAGCCCGGAACATAGGGCTTTTCGTCATTTTTACAGGCACAAATTCCAAAAACCTGTAGGCACAACAATCTGCGCAAAACCCTTGTCCTTATTGGTAACACATGGTATAATGTAGGTGCCATGTATATTAGA